>DATGFS010000031.1 GCA_035308905.1 bacterium
CATCACCGCCGGCACCGCGGCGACGTCGAGCGCGCCCGCCTCCATTAAACGCGCCGTGACGTGCGGGTACAACTGCGGATTCATGTCATCGATCGACGTCTCCAGCATCACGAGCCGCTCGGTCCGCGCCGCGTCCCCGAACACCCCCGCGCCGTCGCCGATCACGCCCGCACGGCCACCCGCGCCGGGGACGTCCCGGATCTCCTGCGCTTCGCCGACGAACAGACGCAGCACGTTCGCCCGCTCCGGATCGTCGCGGCCGGCGCCGGCGCCGATTCGCTCGACGCGCATCAACGGCAGCGGCCCCCACGCGGACACGATCTCTCGCAGCAGCGCGGCGCCGGTCGGCGTCAGCCACTCGCCCTCGATCTCACCCGCGGACACCGGCATACCTTCGAGCAGCGCCTGCGTCGCGGGGGCGGGCACCGGCACGACGCCGTGCCGGATGCGCACCCAGCCGCGCCCGATCGTCACAGGAGACGCGACAATGCGGTCGAGGCCGAGCGCCTCCACCCCGGCAAGCACTCCCACCACGTCGACGAGGGTATCGAGGCCGCCCAGTTCGTGCAGATGCACCCGCTCGACCGGCACGCCGTGCACCTGGGATTCGACCTCGGCCAGACGGCGCAGCACCCCCGCGGCGCGCGCGCGGACCGGCGCCGCTACGCGGCAGCCGTCGAGGATCGCGGCGAGCTGCGGATAGAGACGCTCGTCGGCCGGATTCTCCTCGATGACCTCGACGCGCAACGCGGGCACTCCGCGACGGGCGCCGGGCGCGACCGAGAGGCGCACCGGCACGCCGAGGTCGGCAACGACCTGCCGCAGCGCCGCTTCCGGCCATCCCGCGCCGACGAGGGCGCCGAGCAGCATGTCCCCGCTCGCGCCGCTCCCGCAGTCAAGGTACCCGAGACGCATGCGCCTCCCCGGAGACCTCCGTCACACCGCCCGCATTCGCGCCGGCCGCATTCCCGTTGATGCACGCGGCGAGGTAGCCCGCGCCGAAGCCGTTGTCGATGTTCACGACGGCGACCCCCGGGGCGCACGCGTTGAGCATCGTGAGCAGCGGCGCGAGGCCGCCGAGATGCGCGCCGTAGCCGACGCTCGTCGGCACGCCGATGACCGGCACCCGCGTGAGGCCGGCCACGACCGCGGGCAGCGCCCCATCCATGCCGGCGGCCACGACCAGCACCCGCGCCCGCTCGAGCAGGTCGCGGTGCGCGCCCAGTCGGTGCAGCCCGCTCACGCCGAGGTCGTACGCGCGTACGACCTCGGCGCCCATCACCTCCGCCGTCCACGCCGCCTCCTCGGCGACGGACAGGTCACCCGTGCCGCCCGTCAGCACCCCGACGCAGCCGGTGCGGGAGCGCGGCGCTTCACCGAGCACGATGAGGCGCGCGTCCGCGACGTACGTGGCGCCCGGCAGCGCCTCGGCGACCGCGGCCGCGACGTCGGCCGGCGCGCGGGTCAGGAGCACAGGGCCGCCGCCACGGCGGAGCACGGTCGCGATCTCTATGATCTGCGCGACGGACTTGCCCGGACAGTACACCGCCTCCGGCGCGCCGCGCCGAAGCGGCCGGTGAGTGTCCGCTTTGGCGAAGCCGAGATCCGCAAAAGGCAGCCAGCGCAGTGCCGAGAGCGCGTCCGTGATGGAGACCCGCCCGGAGCGGACGTCGTCCAGCAGGCGGATAAGCGCCTCTTCGTTCACGCGCCCCGTCCGTCCGCGGGTGCGGCCGCGCCCGCCGCCTCCCGGCGGACGCCGCCCGCCGCGGCCAGTCCCGCGGAAAATCGCCCCGATCGCAGACCGTCCGGCGCGATCCGCACGGTCGCAAAGCCGATCGCGCGCAGCGCATCGGTCAGCCGGTCCGACAACGCGGTCAGGCGCTCGACCTCCGGCGACGGCACCTCGACGCTCGCCGCGGCGCCGTGGTGGCGGACGCGCACGTCGCGAAAACCGAGGCCCCGGACGATCCGCTCCGCCGCCTCGATCCGGCCGAGCGCGGCGACGGTCACCGGCGATCCGAACGGCAGGCGCGACGCGAGGCACGGCGCGGCGGGCTTGTCCCACACTTCGAGCCCCCGCCGGCGCGCCAGCGCGCGGATCTCCGCTTTGCCGAGACCCGCGTCGAGCAGCGGGGCGCGCACGCCGAACTCTCCGGCCGCGCGCATCCCGGGCCGGTAGTCGCCGACGTCGTCGGCGTTGGCCCCGTAGACGAGCGCCGGCAGACCGAGCTCCGCGGCGAGCGGCGTGAGCTCAGTGAACAGAGCGTGCTTGCAAAAATAGCAGCGGTTCGCGTCGTTGCGGAGGTAGCGGGCGTCCTCGAACTCACGGGTCTCCACGCGGAGATGCCGCACGCCGAGGGATACGGCAATCCGCTCCGCGACGGCCAGCTCGTCCCGCGCGAGCGACGGGGAAACCGCGGTCGCGGCCACGCACCGCTCGCCCAGCACGTCGAAGGCGGCCGCGAGAAGATACGCGCTGTCGACGCCGCCGGAAAACGCGACCACGGCGCCGCCGAGCTCCCGCAGACCGGCCTCGAGCCGCGCCTGCTTATCGTCGAGCGTGTTCACGCCGCGCATCCCCTCCGCGTCCCCTCGACGTCCTTCGACCGGCGTCCGCACTACGCCTCCGTGACCGCGCCGGCGGGATCGGACGCCAGCCACACGCCCGCAAGCGTGAGCAGCGCGCCCGCCGCCTGCAGAGGACTCAGCGACTCGCCGAGTACGATGGCCGCGATGACCACCGCCGAGACCGGCTCCAGGTAGACGTACACCATCGTCTGCCGCTGTCCGAACCGGTGCAGCGACCGGCCCCACAGCGCCATCGCCACCACCATCCCCGCGGTGCCGCCGTACACGAGCCCGGCCCACGCCGGCCACGAGACCGCGCCCCAGGGGTGCCGCGCGACGTCGGACAGCGCGAGCGGCGCAAAGAGCAACATCGCGATCCCCATCGCCCACCCGGTCGCCTGCCACGTCCCGGCCGCCGCGACGACGGGGCTCACCGCGAAGCTGTACCAGCTCCACGCGGCGGCCGCGCCGAGCGCGAGCAGGTCGCCGAGCATCCGCGGCGCGTCGAGCGCGCCCGCCGCTCCCTTGACCAAGAATGCCACGCCCGCGATGCCGGCCGCGAGCCCCGTCCACCGGCGGCCGTCGAGCGCCTCGCCGCCGCGCAGGGCCAGCCATGCCGCGGTCAGGAGCGGGGACGCCGCGAGGAGGATCGCGCTCTGTCCGGCCGTCGTCCAGCGGAGGCCGCCCACGAGCAGGATCTGAAACGCCGCCTGGGCGATCCCGGCGAGCAAGATGGGCTGCCGGAGTCCGGGCGGCACCGAGCGCCGCCGCGGCAGACATATCGCGGCCAGCACCGCGGTGGCCAGCACGAGGCGAAGAAACGTGAAGTCGACGACGGAGATCTCGCGCAGGGCCAAGCGGGCGCCGGGATAGATGCCGCCCCAAAGCACGACGGCCAGCAACGGCTCGACGTGAAACCGGCCGCCGGAGCGGCGGCTCATACCATCACGGAGCCGCCGTTCACGTCGAGGCACTGGCCGGTCATGAACCGGCCGTCCTCCGAGGCAAGGTACAGCGCGGCCTTGGCGATGTCGTCCGGATCGCCCATCCGGCGCACCGGAAGCTCCGCAGCCCGCGTCCGCTGGCGCTCCGGCGGATAGATCGACCGGTTCATGTCGGTCACGATCGCGCCGGGACAGATCGCGTTCACGGTAATGCCGTGCGGCCCAACCTCTCGCGCCAGCGAACGCGTGAATGCCAGCACGAACCCTTTGGTCCCGGAGTAAACGGCGAAGTTCTCGGATCCCACGTGGCCGAGCTGGGACGACAGGTTGATGATGCGTCCCGCGCGCCGGCCGGTCATCGAGGGCAGCAGCGCCCGCGTCAGCGTGAGCATGCCGTAGACGTTCACGTCGATCATCGCCGTCCATGTCGCGGGGTCCTGTGTCGCAAACGGCGCCACGTCCATGATTCCCGCGTTGTTCACGAGGATGTCGACGCGCCCAAACGCGCCGAGCGCCTGTTCCGCGAGCGCGGCCGTGTCGCCGGCATGTGCCACGTCGGCCCGCACCGCCAGCGCCTGGCGTCCGGTCCGTTCGATTTGCGCGACGACGGATGCCGCCTCGGACTCCGCGGCCCGGTAGGCGAGCACGACGTCGGCACCCTCCGCCGCGAAGCATAGCGCGGTCGCGCGGCCGAAGCCGCGGCTGCCGCCGGTAATCAGCGCAACTCGATCGGCAAGCCTGCCCATGAACCCCTCCACCGCGCCGGATTCGGCCACGATCGCGTGGATCGCGCGTGTTGCCGGGAGGTTCGGCGAGCCGGACGGCGCGACCTACGGGAGGAGACGCCAGGTACCACGGCCAACGGCAGAGCGTCTCAACCCAGCACCACCCCCGCGGGGAGGTCCGGCCTGCCATGCCGACAATCGCCGAGAAGCGCCGCGCGTTCCGGCAACTCCACGAATCCGGCTGCTTCATCATTCCGAATCCGTGGGACGCGGGCACCGCGCGCTACCTGCAGCATCTCGGCTTCAAGGCGATCGCGACGACGAGCTCCGGCGCGGCGTGGTCAATGGCGCTGCCCGATGAGGACTGGGCGCTCACCCGCGATCCGATGCTGGCGCACATCCGCGCGATCGTCGAGGCGTCGGACCTGCCCGTGAACGCGGATTACGAATCGGGCTACGCGGACGATCCCGCGGGCGTCGGCGATAACGTGCGGTTGTGCGTCGAGACCGGCGTGGCCGGCCTGTCGATCGAGGACTCGACCGGTGACGCGTCCCGGCCGCTCTACGACTTCGACCTGGCCGTCGCCCGCATCCGCGCGGCCCGGGCCGCGATCGATCGCGCCGGCGGCGACGTGCTGTTGGTCGGCCGCTCGGAGGGCTTCATCGTGGGACGACCCGACCTCGACGAGACGATCCGGCGCCTACGGGCCTACGCGTCGGCCGGCGCCGACTGCCTCTACGCGCCGGGCATCCGCACCCGCGAGCAGATCCGCGCGGTCGTCGACGCCGCGGCGCCGAAGCCGGTCAACCTCCTGATCGGGGCGCCGATCGGGCTCACGCTCGCGGACGCGGCCGCGCTCGGTGTGCGCCGGATCAGCGTCGGCGGCGCGCTCGCGCGAGCCGCCTGGGGCGGATTCATCCGCGCCGCGAAGGGCCTTGTGGCGGGGACCTTCGACGCCTTCGCGGATGCGGCGCCCGGCAGTGAGCTGAACGCGTTGTTCGCCGAGGACGCCAAGCGGAGGAGGCGGTGATGCCGGCGGACGTGCGATACGCGCGTCTTGCGACACCAGTCGGCCCCATCCTCGTCGCGGAGACGGACGACGGCGTGGTGGCCATCCACTTCGAAGAGGGACGCAGGCGCCGCCCCGCTGACGCGGGACTAGCCGTCGGTATGCGACGGCGTCGCCGGTTCGACCCGGCGTGGCGCCTCGTCGATGAGCGCGAGATCCGCCTCGCCGCCCAGCTTGCGGAGTACTTCGCCGGCACCCGCCGGACGTTCGAGGTCCGCCTGGCGCCGCAGGGCACGCCGTTTCAGCGGCGCGTCTGGGAGGCGGTGGCCGCGATCCCGTACGGCAAGACTCGCTCCTATGGAGCGATCGCGGCCGAGATCGGCGCGCCCAGCGCCGTGCGCGCCGTCGGCGCCGCGAACGGCCGGAACCCGTGGCCGATCGTCGTGCCCTGCCACCGCGTGATCGGGAGCGACGGGTCGCTCACGGGGTACGGCGGCGGGCTCCCGATCAAACGCGCGCTGCTCGACTTCGAGCGCGGCGCCGGCCGGCTCTTTGACGACGGAGGACGCTGGGTGACTAGCCCGCGGGATGCGCGGGCGTCGGGATCCACCACTCCTCGCCGCGCGGTGTCGTAACGTATTCCGGCCAGCGCAGGTCGACCGGCGGAGCGAAGTCCCGCGGCAGGAGCGGCGCGACCCAGCGCGTTCCACCCACGCCGCCGCCGGTTCGCTCTTCGAATTCCGCCCGCGCGTTCGCGAGTTCGTCCGGGCACGTCAGCAGATCTACGAGGCTCGCCGCGATCGTCTTGCCGGCGGTGAACGTCATCGGATCGATGCACGCCGGCACACCGCCGATCGCGTTTGACGTCCACGCCGGATACTCGTAGCCCGGCTGCGCCGGCCGCAGGCGCGGCCGCCCGACGAACAGCCGCGCCGTCGGCGCGTGCCACGTGTAGTCGACGTAGTCGTCGGACGTGAAGCTCTCCTGCCAGGCGGGAAGCGCCTCCCGGAGTCGCGCTTCGTTCTCGGCCGGCGGCACGAGCCGGCCGCACGACTCGATGAATGGATCCTCCATCGGCGCGATCCCGAGGTTTTGCTGGATCTCCCGCCCGAAGCGGCGGGCCTCCTCGCCGAACACCGGGGGCCCGGCCAGTTCCAGGTTGCGGTACATGAGATCGGCGAGGGCGCGGTTCGGCAGCCCCACGCGGGTCTTGGTGATCCACCGAACGCCGTGCCGGCAGTGCGCGATCGCCGCCGCGTGGGCCGCGTTCCGCTCGAGCACTCGGGCGATCTGCTCCTGGATGCCGAGGCTCGGCGAGCGCCACGCGTACTGGATCGCGGCGTAGCGCGGCGGCAGGTTGTCGGACGTGCACTGCCCGCCCACCATCATGAACTCGTTGAGCGTCCACGTGCCGGTGTGCGGAAACATCGCTTCCTTTAAGTACTTGCTGCTCGTGTACATCAGGCACACCGCGTCCAGCGCCCCCGGGCACCGCGCCGTCGCGTGCGAGTGGCGAACCGGCATCAGCGACTGGTCGATCCACGTCTCCGGCTCGTCGCACTCGAACGTGTACTGCGCGCTCCAGTAGGCGCCGCACTGCGTGTCCCAGGCGACCGTGTTGTTCGGATTCGGGTGGAACGCGATGTAGGCGTCCGCGCCGTCGTAGTAGCCCTTGGCCGCGTGGACCGGCTTGGAGCCGCAGACCTTCTCCGCCGGCTCCCCGAAGAAGCGGAGCGTGCCCCGCAGGCGGTGCGTCTGCATCGCGGCCTTGGCCGCGAGCACGCCGGTCAGTCCAGCGACGCCGAGCGCGGAGTGCGGATCGGTGTGCCCCGCCGCGTACGGATGCAGGCCTTCGCGCGGCGCCCGGCGGGGCGCCGGCTGCTGCGAGTTCTCCGGCACCGCGTCGTACTCGGCGTACGAGCCGAGCACGGGCCGGCCCTCGCCGAATGTGGCGAGAAACGCCGTCGGCATCCCGCCGCTGCCCTCCTCGACGTGGAAGCCTTCGGCCCGCAGCAGGTCGCGGTAGGCGCGCGCGGACTTGTACTCTCGCCACGCCGGCTCGGCGTAGCGCCAGATCTCCTCGCAGAAGCGCGAGAGCCGCGGCCGGTTCGCCTCCACCCACGCGAGTGCGGTCTGCCTTTCCACCGATACCTGCGCCATCGCGTCCCTCCTCAATCGGTGACTGAGCCCGTCGGGCGGCCCCGTCCGCCGATCGTGGCCGCGCGCCGGCGCCATCTGTGATTCGTGGTTCCAGCGTTCGAAAAGGATGTCCTACGGTCCGGCGAATGCGACGCGCGGGCGGTGAGGGGGACACGGCCCGCGCGTCGCGAACCGCACACACACCGGCACAACGGGGGGGACTTCAATGAGGAGCGTGCGTCGGAAAAGCGTGCCACGGGCCCACGGCGGTGCGGATGTTACACGGACAACGCGCAGAACGTTCCTCGACCAATCGCTTCGACTGGCCGCTGCCGCCGGCATCGGCGCATCGGCGGCGTGGGACACGGTCCGGTCGGTTGCGTACGCCGCGGCACCGGCGTGTCCCGGAACCGGGACGCTTGTCGTGGGCATGGAGGCGGAGCCGCCGAACCTGGATCCGGGTCAATACCTCGGCCTTCACAGCTACCGGCCGATGTTCCGCATCTACGAGGGCCTGACCTGGTTCGACACGGACACCCTCAAGATTACGCCGCGGCTCGCGGAATCGTGGACCATCTCGGGCGACGGCCTCGTCTACACGTTCAAGCTGCGGCGCGGCGTCAAGTTCCACGACGGCACGGCCTTCGACGCGCAGGCCGTCAAGATGAGTCTCGGCCGCGCCATCGACCCTGACAACCCGTTCCATCAACTGGGCGCCTGGTCGTTTACGAACTACGTGGCCCCGATCAAGTCCATCGACGTCGTCGACACCTACACCGTCCGGCTCACGCTGAAGGCGCGCGTCGCGCCGTTCCTGGCGTATCTCGGCACGCTGACGACCGCGATCGTGAGTCCGGCGGCGCAGCAGAAGTACGGCAAGGACTTCGTCCGGAACCCGGTGGGCACGGGGCCGTTCCGTTTCTCCAAGTGGGAATCCGGGAACCGCATCGTGATCGAGCGGAACGCCGACTACTGGGGCGGCAAGGGCTGCGCCGAAGCGCTTATTTTCCGGTTCGTCACCGACGATCAGGCGCGGGTCAACGAACTGCTCACCGGCAACGTCGACGTGATCGTCAACGTGCTGCCGGACGCGCTGCCGAAACTGGCGCGAGATTCCAGGTTTGCCCTGTTGAAGAAGCAGAGCCTCCACTTCTGGTGGGCCGGCCTGAACGTCAACAAGAAACCGTTGAACGATGCCCGCGTGCGGCGCGCGCTCAATTACGCGGTCAACCGCCCCGCCCTGGTCCAAGGCATCTTGAAGGGCACCGCAACCGTGGAGCAGGGATACGGCTTCCCCGGAGCGTTCTACCACACGGGCGTCGACCGCTACACGTACAACCCGACCACGGCAAAGCAGCTGCTCCGCGACGCCGGGTATCCGAACGGCTTCGAGATGGACTTCTGGGTGCCGGAATCGGGGTCCGGTATGCAGCGGCCCCAGGAGATGGCCACGCTCATCCAGGCCAACCTCGCGGCCGTGGGCGTCCGGGCGAAGATCCAGACTTTTGAATGGGGCGCGTACCTCGTGAAGCTCCGATCCGGCGAGGCCGACATGTACGAGGATTCATGGTTCCCGCGCACGGACGATCCCGACCTGACCCTGTACCCGAACCTGCACTCCAAGTCCGCGCCGGCGCCCAACTTCAACCGCTACAGCAACGCCGAGGTCGACCGGCTGCTGGACGAGGGGCGCGCGGAGCTCGACCAGGCAAAGCGCGTGGCGATCTACCGGCGGGTCCAGGAGATTCTGGCGCAGGACGCGCCGTGGATCCCGGTCGACCACGACATTCAGATCGTCGCGACCAAGAAGAACGTCCAGGGGCTGAAGCTCATCGCCAACTACGACCTGAGGACGGAGACAGCCTACCCCGGATAGCGGCGTTCGACCGGCGGGCGGTTGCAGACTTACATCGCTCAGCGGCTGTGGATGCTGGTCCCGGTACTCTTCGGGATCACCGTGGTCGTCTTCCTGATCATCCATATCACGCCGGGGGATCCGGCGGCCATCATGCTCGCCGGATCCCCGGCCACCGATGCGGATGTGGCGCAACTCCGCCATCAACTGGGACTCGACCAGCCGCTGCACGTCCAGTTCGCGACCTGGGTGTGGCGCGCGCTGCACGGCGACCTCGGCCGCTCGCTTGCGCTGCGGTCGCCCGTGCTGCCCGAGGTCATCCTCAAGATCAAAGCCACCGCGGTTCTGGCGCTCGGCGCCCTCCTCTTGTCGGTGTTCCTCGGCATTCTCGCCGGCGTCGTCTCTTCGACGAAGCAGTACTCCCTGCTCGACTACCTCGTCATGCTGCTGTCGCTCGCCGGAGTCAGCCTGCCCGTCTTTTGGCTGGGGCTGATGCTCGTGATGGTGTTTTCCGTCACGCTGGGCTGGCTGCCGGCGTCCGGCATGCATGCTCCGGCCGGCGGCGGGACCGGCGACCTGCTCAAGCATCTCGCGCTGCCGGCCGTGACCCTGGGAGCTGCGTCGATCGGCGTCGTCGCCAGATTCACGCGCTCGAGCATGCTGGAGGTGCTGCGGCAGGATTATGTGCGAACGGCGCAGGCGAAAGGGCTCTCGACCGGCACGATCAATTTTCGCCACGCGCTCAAGAACGCGTTGATCCCCGTCCTGACGGTCATCGGCGTGCAGGCCGGATACCTGCTGGGGGGCGCGGTCCTGACGGAGACGGTATTCGCCTGGCCGGGCCTCGGCTCGCTCATCTTGAAAGGCATCCTGGCCAGAGACTATCCCCTGGTGCAGGGCGCCGTCTTGTTTGTCGCGTGCACATTCGTGCTCGTGAATCTGGTCGTCGACGTGCTGTACGCGTACCTCGACCCCCGGATCCACTACCAATGAGCGCGGCGGCCCCCGTCTCGGAGCGGACTCGGGTCTGGCGCCGCTTCCAGCGTCACCGCCTTGCGCTGATCGGCGCCGCGATGATCGCCGGGTTCATCGGGCTGGGCGCCTGCGCCCCGCTCCTTCCGATCGCCGATCCGTACAGCGTGGACGCCCTGAACACGCTCCAGCCGCCGTTCTCTCCGCGACACGTGCTCGGCACCGACGAGGTCGGCCGCGACCTGTTGAGCCGTGTGATCTGGGGCGCCCGGATCTCCCTGATCGTCAGCGCCAGCGCGGCGGTGCTCGCGCTCGCCGCCGGCGTCGTGCTGGGACTGCTGGCTGGCTACCTCGCGGCACGCGCGGACACACTGATCATGCGGACGATCGACGTCGTGATGGCGTTCCCGTACATTCTGCTGGCGCTGGCGATCGTCTCCGCGCTGGGCCCAGGACTCGTGAACGCCATGCTTGCCATCGCGCTGGTGGGCATCCCGCCGTACGCGCGGCTGTCCCGGGCGACCGTGCTGGGGTTGCGGGAGCAGGAGTTCGTCGATGCGGCGCGCGTGGCGGGCGCCACCGACGGCCGCGTGCTCCGCCGGCACGTGCTGCCGAACGTCCTCGCGCCCACCATCGTCATGTTCAGCCTCGACATCGGCGCGAAGATGATCGCCACCTCGGGACTCAGCTTCCTGGGGTTGGGTACTCAGCCGCCGGTCGCCGATTGGGGCAACATGCTGGCCAGCGGGCGAAGCTACATCGCGGTCGCGCCGCACCTGGCGACGTTCCCGGGGCTCGCGATGTTCCTGACCGTGATCGGATTCAACCTGCTGGGGGACGGACTGCGCGACGCGCTCGACCCGCGGTTGCGCTGACGTCAAGACAGGTATCGCGACAAGGAGGGACGTGACACGATGTCGGTGCGGCACACGGCGCTACCGAGTCTGGCGGACACCGCCCGCGGCCTCGCCCGCCGCGAAATTTCTCCGGTCGAGCTGGTCCACACCGCGCTGCGGGCCGCGGACCGGCTCAACCCGGTGCTCAACGCCTACATTACGGTCGTACGGGAGGCCGCGCTGGACGCGGCGCGCGCCGCGGAGCGCGACATCGAAGCCGGCCGCTACCGGGGACCCCTGCACGGCATTCCGGTGTCGGTCAAGGACATCTACTGGACGCGCGGCGTTCGCACCACCGCGGGGTCGCGGATCCTGACCGACTTCGTCCCGGCGGAGAACTCGGCCGTGGTGGACCGGCTGGCCGCCGCGGGAGCGATCCTGGTCGCGAAGGCGAACACGATGGAGTTCGCGTACGCCTCCGTGCATCCCGACTTCGGTCCGCCGAAAAACCCGTGGGACACCACCCGCGCGACCGGCGGCTCGAGCAGCGGGTCCGCGGCCGCCGTCGCCGCGGGGCTCGACTTCGGCTCCTTCGGCAGCGATACCGGCGGATCGACCCGAATCCCGGCGGCGTTCTGCGGCCTCACCGGACTCAAGCCGACGTACGGGCTCGTCTCACGCTTTGGTCTCGTCCCCCTGTCGTGGACGCTGGACCATCCCGGAGTCCTCGGCCGCTCCGCGGCGGACGTCGCCCTGCTGCTGCAGGGGGTGGCCGGCCGGGACCCGCGCGATGAGAGCACGTCGGCCGCGCCGCCCGTCGATGCTCCGGCTCCCCTCGGCGAGCGCCTCGACGGCGTCACCGTCGCCGTCCTGACAAACTTGATGGACGCGGATGCGGCCCCGGAGATCCGGACGGCCGTCCGGCAGAGCGTGGACGTGCTGGCCGGCGCCGGCGCGCGCATTCGCGAGATCGCCGTGCCGGAGCTCGCAGGGGAGGCGCTCGAGGCGCACATGAGGATCCTGCTGCCTGAAGCGAGTTATTGCCATCGGGACTGGCTGGCGACGCGCGCCGCCGACTACACCGATGCGGTCCGCACGCGGTTAGAGGCCGGAACGCGAACGACGGCCGTCGCCTATGTCGCCGCGCTGCGGATGAGGGAACGTCTGCGCGCGCGGATCCGGGCGCTCCAACAGGAGATCGACCTCTTCGTGCTGCCCACCACGCCGATGCCGGCTCCGCCGCTCGGCGGATCCGCGTCCGCGCCGCCCGACGTCGAGGAATTGAAGGCCCGCATGCGCCGCACGGCGCCGTTCAACCTGCTCGGCACACCGGCGCTGTCGGTGCCCTGCGGCTTCTCATCCGAAGGGCTGCCGATCGCCCTCCAAATCGTGGGACGAGACTTCGAAGACGGCCTCGTGCTTCGGGCCGGACACGCGTTCCAGACGCGGACGGACTGGCACCTCCGGCGTCCCCCGGCGTCGGCTGGAGCTTGAATCAGCGCACGGGCAGCGCCGCGAACATCTCCCTCACGAGGTCGCTCGCCTCTTGCAGCGCGTCCGCGACGCGATTGCGCGCGCGGATCATCGCGACCCACCACACCTGGAACGCTTCGGAATCCCTCGGGTAGGCCGCGAGCGCCGGGTACGGCGCGAGCGACGGGATCATCTGCGTCTGCCACGCGTGGCCGTACCGGTCCTGTCCATAGGCGCCGACGGCGGTGGACGCGACGGGAACGAGCAGGCGCGAGAGTCGCAGCATCGTCCGGTTGAGGAGGTCGGCCGCGCCGTCGCCGCCGGAAGCGGCCTGCTCGCGCACCCGGCCGCGGGCCTCGTCGAGCCGCTCCGCGAGATGCGCGAACTCGCGGGCGCGCTCCGCGGCGCCCCGCATGTCGATGTCGGGCACGTCGAGAGAGGCGAGCTGCTCCAGCCGCTCGACGAAGCGCGCCGCGATCGGCCGGAACTCGTACGGGAGCACCGGCTCGGTCAGCAGGCCCCACATCCAGCGTGCGTACACCCGGAGGTGCAGCGCCAGGCGGTCCTTGTCCACCTTGTCGAGGGTGTTCTCGATCGAGTGATGCCACCACCCGAGGTTGGCGAGCGCGGTCCGCTTGATCTCGTCGTCCGTAAAGGACATCTCTCCCGCGAGCGAAGGCAGGCCCACGCCGAAGAACGAGGAATCGCCGTTCTTCTGCTGACGCCGCCAGTGGATCGGCATCTCGCCGGCGATCTCGCGGGTGGCGCCCACGACGTAGTTCTGGATGTCGTCGGTCGAGTGGAGGTGCCACGTCGACGAGCCGGCCATCGCGGGCTGGTCGATCTGGAGGTACGCGACGCACGCGCGGCGCAGCCGGTCCCACCCGACGTCGGCGAAACGGGACGACGAGATCATCGTACCCGTCTCATGGCCCATCCAGAAGCCCGTGACCAGGCCGCGGCGCAGCCCGTCGCGGACGCGGTGGAACGCCCGCGACAGTTCCAGCATGCAGGCGTCGCCCGCCGCGTTGTCGGTCGCCTGCGGACCCGGCCACGAGTCCATGTGGCCGCCGAGCAGCAGGAACTGCCGGTCCGCGGAGACTCCGGATTCCGCGGTGGTCATCGTCAGGCGTTTCCACCCGTTCTCAGCGCGGGCGCGCACCCGGACGCGTACCGGTCCCGCCCCGCACAGCCGCTTGAGGCGCAGGCCCTCCGTGCGGGCGATCCCGACGCACGGCAGATCCGGCATCTCGGAAGCCAGCGTCTGCGGAGTGGGGTTGCCCCACGCGGACTTCATCGAGCCGAACGGCAGCACCGAGTTCGTCTCGTCGCCCCAGTTCATCATGATCTGCGCGGTGGATCCGCGCTTCCAGGCGATGTACGCCTTTTCGTGCCGGGCGGGCGAGTACGACAATTCGGACAGCGTGATCTTCCCGCGCACGTCCCTGCCCTCGTACTCCGAGTCGGCGCCGGAGGCAACGTAGACCAGGTCCCCCTCGAGGCCGTCCGTGGAGGCCGAATGGCCAAGGGTGTTGGCGGCGATCGTCCGCGCCTCGGGCGCCAGCACGCGCACTTCACCCGGTTCCGGAAACGAGACGAGCCCGGGAAACTCGTGCATCCGGGCTTCAAGTCCCGCGCGGGTGAAGGCCTCATGCGCGTACTCCGCCATCCGCCGCGAGTTGGGCGATCCGGCCAGCCGCGCGGGAATTTGGCTCGTGATGTGCACGATGTGCGCGTACGCGTTGTCGACCGACAACTCGCGCAGCACGTCGTCGAGCGAGACCCCATTCTTCCGCGTCCCTGTCACGTCCGTAGCCTCCCCATCATGTTTCCAGCCTCCTTCAACCGAGCCGTGACGTCGCGGGATCCAGGCTTTCGGACAGGCCGTCGCCGGCCACGTTGAACCCGAGCACGACCAGCATCAGCGCGATCCCCGGGATGACCGTTGCGTGCGGCGCCACGCGGATGTAGGCGACCGAGGACGCGATCATCGCGCCCCACTCTGGCTCGGGCGGCTGCACCCCCAGGCCGAGGAAGCTCAGCGTGGCCGCGGTCAGCACGGCGGTGGCGAGGCGCAGCGTCCCCTGCACGATGATCGGGGTCAGGATGTTCGGGAGGACGTGCCGGAGCATGATCCGGCGGTTCCGGCCGCCCATCGCGCGGCTTGCCTCCACGTACTCCATGTGCGCGACGTCGAGCGTGCTCCCGCGGGCCAGCCACGCCATCGTCGGCACCGAGTACACGCCGATCGCGAGGATCAGCCGGAAGACCCCGAAGCCAAAGATCGCGACGACGGCGAGGGCGAGCAGGATGCCGGGAAACGCCATCAATACCTCGACCGCGCCGCTGATCAAGCCATCGAGCCGGCCGCCGTAGTAGCCGGCGGCCAGTCCCAGCGGCACCCCCACCGCCGCCGCAAAGGCGACCGCCCCCAACGAGATCGCCAGCGAGGTGCGGGCGCCCCACACCAAACGGCTGAGGATGTCGCGCCCCAACTCGTCGTTGCCGAGGAGGTGGCGGAGCGACGGCGGATGCAGCCGCAGCGCCAGGTTGTTCTGGCTCGGATCGTACGCGGCCAGCCAGGGCGCCCCGACCGCCAGCGCAACGTACGCGGCAATCACAGCAAGACCTGCCAGCGCGGCGCGGTTCCGAAGCAGCCGCCGAAGCAGGCCCACGCGGGCCGGCTCAGCCATACGTAATTCTCGGGTTGGCGAGCGCGTAGGCGAGGTCCATCAACAAATTTACGATCAGAAAGGAAATCGCGAACAGCAGCAGACTCGCCTGGACGGCGGGATAGTCCCGCGCCAGGATCGCGTCGACGATGTGCCGGCCGAGGCCCGGCCACGCGAACACGGTTTCCGTCGCCACGGCGCCGCCGAGCGCGTAGCCGAAGCTCAGGCTTGTGATCGTGATGACCGGGATGAGCGCGTTGCGCAGCGCGTGCCGCAGCACCACGGCGCGCTCGGAGGCGCCCTTCGCGCGGGCCGTCCGCACGTAGTCCGCGTGCATCACTTCCGCGACGCCGGCCCGCGTGATGCGCGCGATGACGCCGAGCGAGAACGATCCGAGCGTGATCGTCGGCAGCACGAGCGCCTGCCAGGAACCGGCGCCGCCGGCGGGCAGCAGGTCGAGCTTGAGCGCGAACACGATGATGAGCAGGAGGCCGAGCCAGAAGGTGGGCACGGACACGCCGAGCAGCGCCAGCACCATCACGAGCGCGCTCACGGGCGACCGGGACCGCGCCCCCGCGAGCACCCCGAGCCCGATGCCGGCCAGCCCGGCGAACACCACGCTCGCCGCCGCGAGCTCGACGGTGTGCTGAAACGACGGCCACGCATCGGCCAGCGCGGAGCGGCCCGTCTTGAACGACGTCCCCATGCTGCCGCGCAGGAGACGGCCGAGAAACGCCGCGTACTGCCGGCCGAGCGGCTGGTCGAGGCCGAGCTGATGGCGGAGCGCCGCGACCTCCTGCTGCGTGGCCGACGGGTCGAGCATCAACTGTGCGGGATCGCCGGGGATCAGGTGCAGCATGAGAAACACCAGCGTCACCACGACCAGCACCACGGGGGCCATGTGCAGGAGACGGCGGACGACGTAGGCTCCCAATGCGGCCGTCCCTACTGCGGCGCGAACAACTCGATCAGCCTGGCCGCCTGACGCCGGGCGGCGGGCCGGAGGATCGGCAGTGTAACCCCTGCCTCGCGGTAGCGCGCGACCCGCCGGACGACCTCATCCGGGGTCCCGCTCGCGGTCAGCCCCTCGATCCACGACGCGGGAAACGCCCGCGTCACGCCCTCGAGGCCGCCCCGTTCGTACGCCTCACGCAGCAGCGGCAGGTCTTCCTCGTGGATGTGCGGCTCGCCAACCCGCGTGCGCGGCCCGATCTGCGACGACGGCTTCCCGGGATGGAACTTGCTCGCGACCTCCCACCGGATCGCGTCGATCGCGGCCTCGTGGCCGTCCTCGACCGAGCAGTTGACGATCTGCGCAACCTCGAAATCGTCCCACGACCGTCCGGCGGCCCGCACCGCCTCGCGAAGGATCGCGACCGCGTTCGCGGTGTACTCGGGCGACGATACGGCGTTGAGCAGCACGCCGTCCCCGATCCGGCCGGCCAGCCGGAGACCGGTCGGGCTCATCGCGGCGATCCAGATCGGCACGCGCCGGCGCACCGGCGTCCATCCGAGGCGGACGCCATTGAGGCGCACCACCTCACCCGCATAGGTCACCGCGTCGCCCGTCAACAGCAAACGGATCGCTTCGACCCACTCCGCGAGCGCGCGCGGCGGATCGAGTTCGGGAAGCCCGTGGTGGACGGCCTGGCCGCGCGTGCACGCGCCCGCGCAAAGCACGATCCGTCCGCCGGTCAGCTCGTCGAGCGTCGCCGCGGACTGCGCCATCACGACAGGACTGCGCAGCCGGACGATCTGGGTGAAGCCGAGGGTCATGCGCCGCGTGGCGAGCGCCATCGCCGCCATCGCGCTGACGCCGTCGCGCATCAGGTTGTTGGTTTCCGAGAAGAAGCCTACGTCGTAGCCGCGGTCCTCGGCCCGCCGGACGTCCTCGGCCATGCCGCGGACGCCCACCGCTGCCTCGTACCCGGTTGCGAAGCCCACCGGAGCCGCCATCATACCCTCATCGGACCAGCCGGCATGCCGCGCTCGAGAGCGCGCCCGCAAAACGCGCCCGGGCGTTCTGCGCGGCCCGGGCACGGCTCCGTTCTCGTCCGAGCGCGCGCGGTTCCTGCCCTGGGAAGGGCCGGCACGGCGGTGCCCCGAACCAGCGATCGTCGCCGCGACCTCGCGGCGGCGAACCGTGGCGGGAAAAGGAGACGACCCCACGATGAAGCGGCACGGCACCTTGACGCGGAGAGAGCTCGCCCAGCTGCTCGGATATGGGGCGGGAGCGACCGCGCTCGGCGGCCTCCTCAGCCGCCTCGATCCCGCCGGCCTCGCGGTGGCGGCGGCGCGGGACACCCTCACGGTCGCGCAGACGGTCGACGTTCCCACGTTCGACCCGCAGCGCACACTCGGCATCGACGCGATCGTCGCCGTCGCCGACATGTACGACCGCCTCGTCTACCTCGACTACGACAACAAGATCAAGCCGTGGCTCGCGACGTCCTGGGAGGCGTCACCCGACGGCCGCACGTGGACGTTCCACATGCGGGGCGATGCGAAGTTCCACGACGGCACGCCGGTCACATCCGAGGCCGTCAAATTCACAATCGAGCGCGCGATCGGTCCGGGGACCGGCGCCTCACTGAGCAAGACCTACCTCGCCGCGATTTCGGACGTGCAGACCCCGGACGCGCGCACGGTGCGGCTGACCACCAAAGAACCGCTCGGGCCGATGATGCGCAACGTCGGGCACCAGATCGCGCTCGCGATCCTCAACCCCAAGGTCGTGCAGGCGCACGGCAACGACCTTTCCAAGCCGGTGGACGCCGGCGGCGGCATGTACCGGCTGGCGGACTGGAAGCCCGGCGAGGAGCTCGTCCTCGAGCGCAACGAGGCGTGGTGGGGGCCCAAGCCGTACTTCCGGCGGATCGTCTACAAGCCGGTGCCCGACGCGTCCACCCGCTCCATCATGCTGGAGAAGGGACAGGCCGACGTGGCCACCGTGCTCCCCCTCGCCGACGTCCCGCGGTTGAAGAAAAACTCCGCCGTGCGCGTCATCGAGAGCAACTCGATCCGCTCCACGTTCTTTTGCATCCAGATGGGCCGCCCCGCGATGACCGACGTGCGGGTGCGCCAGGCGCTCAACTACGCGGTTGACGTGAACGCCATCATCACGTCGGTGCTGAACGGGTACGGCCGGCGCGAGCGCTCCATCCTCGGCGCGAACATGGAGTTCTACCAGCCGATGTACCGGTTCGACTACAACGCCGCCAAGGCCAAACAGCTGCTGACCGAGGCCGGGGTGAAGCCGGGGACGCCCATCGTGATCGAGGGCCCACAGGGACGCTGGCCCGGAGACGCCGAGATGGTGCAGGCGGTCGCCGGTTACCTGCAGGCGGTGGGCCTCGCCCCCCAGATCCACCTCTCCGGTGACTGGGCCAAGTACAACACCGTCGTCGCCCACAGCACGGACTGGGACCTCTACCTGACCGCGTGGGCGCCCGGCAACCTCGATGCCGACGGGACCTTCACCGCGATTACGTGGAGCAAGGGCTTCAACAACGCGGGCCGCTACTCGAGCTCCGCGGCCGACGCGCTGATCGTCCAGGGCCGCTCCAGCATCGACCCCAAGGTCCGGGCGAAGACGTACGACGGGCTGCAGGCGTTGCTCGCGAAGGACGTGCCGTACCTGCTGCTGCAGACCGCGGTCTCGTTCAGCGGCACGCGGGCGGACATCTGCGGCGTAGAGGTCCGAGGAGACGACGCCAATTTGATCAAGAACGCCAAGGTCTGCTGAGCCGCGACGCCGACGCTAACGCGCCGCGGCCGGGATGCGCCCCGCGGCCAGCAGCTCGTCGACGAGGCGCGCCAGCAGCGACCGTGCGAGCACGACCGGCACCCCCGTTACCTCGCCGACTACCCGCCGCATCGGCTCGTCCATCCCGACGCACGTCATCCACACCATCGAGACCTTCGCCGCCTTCAGCTCTTCCGCGGCCCTCCGGACGTCCTCGAGACGGCGCGTGCCGGTGTAGGGCGATGCCGCCGTGACGACCGCGTCGATACCGCACTCGGCGAACTGGCGGCGGGCGCCGTCAATCTGTCCGGACGATGGCTTGATCACACCGAGGCGCCGTCCGGAACCGAGCGCCGTGATCAGAGCGGGAAACACGCGCCCGGGATTGACGACCAGCACGTCGGAGCGAATGCCACTCCAGTCTGCCCCGCACAGGATGACCACGAACTCGGCGCCGCCGGCCCGGACCCCGTCTACGCACCGCTGCACGCTCGGGAAGATCTTGGCGTGGGACAGCAGCCGCTCCGTGCCATCCAGGAGCCGCGCGGCGATCCCGGGCTCGCCCGGTTCCGGCCCGAACGCACGAATCTCCGCCTCGGCCAGGCCGTCGAGCACACCGGCCTGCAGAATCTCCGCCGGATGCGAGAAGAGTTCCGACATCGCCGGCACCAGGTCGTCGCGAGGCGCCTGGCCGACCGTCACCATGCCGATCCGTGCCATGGGATCCTCCTAGGTGGGGCGTCCGCTATCACTGTAGCAGCAGGCGCTGCGCGTTGTCGCGCAGCACTTTCGGCCGCACCGCGTCTTTCACCGCGAGCGTCGCAAAGTCGGACATCCAGCGCTCCGGCGTGAGAAACGGCCAGTCCGAGCCGAAGAGGCACTTGTTCTGGAGCGGGCCGTTCATCTGCTCGACGAGCTCCGCGGGGAAATACTTGGGCGACCAGCCGGACAGATCGATGAAGACATTGGCTTTGTGGCGCGCCATCGCCAGCTGCTCCGCCTGCCACGGCCAGCCGGGGTGCGCGAGGATGATCTGGAGAGACGGAAAATCCGCGGCCACGTCGTCCACCAGCATCGGGTTCACGTACTTGAGCTTGTAGCCCCCGCCGCCCGGCTCGCCCGCGCCGCTGCCCATCGTCCCGGAGTGAAAGAGACAGACGAGGCCCATCTCCGCGGCGGCCGCCCACAGCGGAGAGAACCGCTCGTCGTTCGGTGCGAATTTCTGCAGACCGGGATGCAGTTTCAGCCCACGCAGGCCCAGCGTTTCGCGGGCCCGCCGCGCTTCGTCGACGGCGGACGCCCCCTTCCACGGATCGACGCCGGCAAAGCCGACAAAGACGTCGGGGTGGGCGCGCACCGCGGCGGCGATGTGGTCGTTCGGGACGGGCGGCTTCCCCGACGCGGTCGACGTGTCCATCCCGAGCAGCACGGCCATCATCTTGCGCGACCGGTACTGATCCGCGAGTTCGTCCATCGAGACCGTCGGGATCTCGCGGCTGAAATACTTGGCCATCGACGCGAGTTCGTCGCCGAAGACGCCGCGCGCCTCCGCGCTCATCGGATGGACGTGGACGTCGATCGCCAGCAGGTCGGTTGGGATCATGGGCGTCCTCGCGGCCGTGGTGAGGAATGGTGACAAATGGTTCGGGGCGCCGCGGCCGGAGCCTTTCCTTGGTGAAGATTAGGATTAGACTGATATCGGCGGCGTCTCCGAGGAGGCAAACCATGAGGGCCTTGCTGGACAAGCTCCACCTCAGCGACGTGAACCCCGGTGCGTGCACCGGCCCGGACGGCTGGCTCAACGACCCCCGCGGCAAGGCGCTCGTCTCGTACAACCCGGCCACCGGCGAACCGATCGCCCAGGTGATCCAGGCCACCGCGGCAACCTACGACGCGGTCGTGCAGTCCGCGGGCGAAACCTTCCGCACCTGGCGCGCGACGCCCGCCCCGGTGCGGGGACAGATCGTCCGCGACCTCGGCAACGCGCTGCGCGAGGCCAAGGAACCGCTCGGCGAATTGGTGTCGCTCGAGACGGGCAAGATCAAGGTCGAAGGCATGGGCGAGGTCCAGGAGATGATCGATATCTGCGACTTCGCCGCCGGGCTGTCGCGACAGCTCTACGGGGTGACCACCCAGTCGGAACGCGCCGGGCACCGGATGTACGAGCAGTGGCACCCGCTCGGCGTCGTCGGCATCATCACCGCCTTCAACTTCCCGTGCGCGGTGTGGTCGTGGAACTCGGCGATCGCCGCGGCGTGCGGCGACACCATGGTCTGGAAGCCCGCCTCAGCCGTTCCCCTGACCGCCCTCGCGGTCCAGCAGATCACGAACCGGGTCTCCGCCGACCACGGCGTGCGCGGGGTGTTCAACGTCGTCGTCGGCAGCGGCGAAGACGTCGGCGAGCGCATGCTCAACGACGCCCGCCTCCCCCTGATCTCGTTTACCGGCTCGGTGAAGATGGGCCGGCACGCCGCGGAGACCGTGGCCGGGCGCCTCGGACGCACGATCCTGGAACTGGGCGGCAACAACGGCATCATTGTGACCGAGGACGCCGATCTCGACCTGGCGGTGCGGGCCATCGTCTTCGGCGCGGTCGGCACCGCGGGCCAGCGGTGCACGTCCACCCGCCGCATCATCATGCAGCGCGGCATCGCCCCCGCCCTCACGCGCCGGCTGATCAAGGCGTACGAACAGGTGACGATCGGCAATCCGCTCGAGGATGGGATCCTGATGGGGCCGCTGGTGAACGAAGCGGCCGTCGACGCCATGATGGCGGCCCTCGACACGGTCAAGGCCCAGGGCGGGGACGTGCTGTTCGGCGGCACTCGCCTGCCGGAGAAGGGCCGCTGCTTCGCCGCCCCCACGCTCGTGCGGATGCCGCGGCAGACGCCCATCGTACTCGAAGAGACGTTCGCGCCGATTCTCTACCTCATCGAGTACGAGACGCTCGACGAGGCGATCGCCCTGCACAACGAGGTGCCGCAGGGACTGTCGAGCGCGATCTTCTCCACGAACCTCCTGACGGTCGAGCGGTTCCTCTCGACCGTGGGCTCGGACTGCGGGATGGCCAACGTCAACGTGGGGACCAGCGGGGCGGAGATCGGCCTCGGGTTCGGCGGCGAGAAGGAGACGGGCGGCGGCCGCGAGGCGGGGTCGGACGCCTGGAAAGGCTACATGCGGCGGCAGTCCAACGTGATCAACTGGTCGCGGGAGCTGCCGCTGGCGCAAGGCATCAAGTTCGGGGAGTAAGGCCCTCCTCCGTCCATTCCTTGTTCGGGAAGTTCTTGAACCCGACGTAGTAGTCGAACGTGTCGACGGCAAACTCGACCACCGCCGGCGTGCCGGCGCGATTGGCGTCCAGCGCCCGCCGCAGCGCCGGCGTGATCTCCTCGGGCCGCTCGACGTGCTCGGCGGCGCAGCCGTGCGCCCGCGCGAGCGCCGGGATGTCGGGCGCCGCGGTGAAGTCCGTGGCGATGTAGCGCCGTCCGTGCAGCTCCTGGTGCCACTTCGGCCAGCCGAGGCTGCGCGTGTTGAGCACGATCCACGTCACCGGCGCCTTGTACTGCACCGCGGTCGAGAGCTCTTGGGGCATCATGAACAGCGCCCCGTCGCCGGCGACGCAGACGACCTTCTTCCCGGGCCGCGCCAGCTTGGCGCCGATCGCGCCGGTGATGCCGGCGCCCATGCACGTCTGCTCGCCCATCGCCACGTGGTCGCCGGCGTCGAGCACCCGGTAGTAGGGGTGGAAGTAGCTCCACAAGTCCTGGCCGCCGTTCTCGTTGATGAGGATCGTATCGCGCCCGAAGACCGCGTTCAGCTCGTGCACGATGCGCTTCGACTTGAGCGGGATCGAGCTCGCCGCCGCGCACTCCGCGTCGACCTCGCGCGCGAAGGCGTCTTTGTCGCGCACGCGCTCGTCGGCGTGCGCCTTACGGCTCCGGCGCGCCCCGGGAGACTCCGCCAGCGCCCCGCGCAGCTGCCGGAGGACCACCGACGCGTCGCCGATCACCGCCGCGTCGGGCACCCAGTTGCGGCCGATCTCGAACGGGTCGATGTCGATCTGCAGAAAACGGGCGCGGTCGGGGAAGATCTTCCAATCGCCGGACTGGAAGCCTTCCATGCGGGACCCGACGGTGATCAACAGATCCGCGCCGTTGAACACGTCCCTGCCGGGACGGGTCCGGTAGAGTCCGACGAGGCCGAACGCGAGCGGATGTTCCTCGGAAATCGAGCCGCGGCCTGAGAACGTGGTCATCACCGGGAGATGCTCCTGCTCCGCCAGCGCCAGGAGGCCGGCGCCCGCGGCCGAGAGCACGACCCCGCCGCCCGCCACGAGCACCGGACGCTCCGCGGCGGCGATCATCTCGGCCGCCCGCGTCAAGGCCTCCGGGTCCGCGGCGCAGCGAAGCGGCCTGGGCGACGGCCGGTAGGGTTCCATCTCGACCGACGCGGTGCCGACGTCGGACGGGATCTCCACGAACACCGGCCCGGGCTTGCCGGTGCCCGCCACCGAGAACGCGCGCCGCATCGTCCACGGAATCCGGTCCGCACGCTCGACCCGCACGTTCCACTTGGTGATCGGCCGGGCGATGCCGACCGCGTCGTTCTCTTGAAACGCCCCCATGCCGGTCAACCGGCTCGGGGCGCCGGTCGCGATGAAGATGACCGGGGCGCACGCCGAGTAGGCCTCGAGCATCCCGGAGACGAGATTGGTCATGCCGGGCCCGGGGCTGCCGTGCGCGACCGTGACGCGGTTCGTCAGGCGTGCCTCGGCCATCGCCATGAACGCGCCGGAGCCTTCGTGCCGAACCAGAATCGGCGCGATCTCAGGCGCGTCGTAGAGCGCGTCGTACAGGTGGGTGGGATCGCCGGGCAGTCCGTACACGCGCCGGACGCCCTCCGACCGAAGCGCTTCCACGACGGCCTGCCACCCGGTCATCTTTGGCATGTCCGGTCCCTCCCGCCGGCGGACCCGGCCGCCGATTCTACCTGTCCTGCGTCTCCAGCGTCTCCGCGAATTGAACGAGCACGCCGTGCCCGCTCTTCGGGTGAACGAAGAGCTCCCGCCACGCCGGGTTGTCGTAGTTTTCGCCCACCACGCGGTATCCGGCGGCGCGCAGCTTCGCCGCCCACGCGCGCAGCCCCGTGACCTTGAACGTGATGTGGTGCAGACCCTCGCCGTGGTCGCGCAGGAACCGCAGGAGAAAACTGTCGTCCCCCTTCGGCTCCAGCAGCTCGACAACGCCGCCCGGCAGCACATACTGCTGGAACGTGAACCTGTTCCCGGCTCCGCTCTCGCCGGGAGTGGCGCCGAGAAGATCCTGTAAGAACGGCTCCGCGTCCAGGATGCGGCGAACCGCTATGGCCACGTGATCGAAAACCACCATTACGGGCACCTCGCGATCGGGACGGATGCGACGAAGATCGTCGGCGCTTTCCGGAGACGGCTCACAGGGTAAGGGGCGTGCCGCGGCCGAGCGTTCTCGCGCGTTCGTAGACGGCGGCGGCCATCGCGATGTCGCACGCGGCGATGCCCAGATTGAGCACCAGGATCCGCTCGCGCTCGCTCGCGCGGCCCGCCGCGCGCCCGAGCAGCACCTCGCCGATCTCCGCGGCGAACGAGGGCACGCCCGACGGAAACCGGCCGATCACCTCGGGCGTGCCGAAGGCGCGGCGGTCGTCGACCAGGACCCGGTCGACCGCATACAGGATGCCGGTCTCCTTGCCGCCGTTGTCGAGCACGACCGTCGTCACGCCGGGCTTGAGCCACGCAATCTCGAGCAGCGGGGTGGTCGTGTTGGTGGTCACGGTCACGACGACGTCGGCCTCCCGCACCGCCTCTTCGCGGTTCGCCGTCGGGACGAGCGCCGGCACGACGCGCGGCGCCATCACGGCGCAGAGCCGCTCCGCGGCCGGCGTCTCGCGGCCGACGACCCAAATCCTGGCAAGCGACGGCAGCACGCGCGGCAGCACCTCGAGGTGGGCCCGCGCCTCCACGCCCGCCCCCACCACGGCCGCGACCGCCGTCCCGGACCTCGCGCAGGCTTCGAGCGAGACTCCGGTCATCGCGGACGTGCGCGCGGCGGTCACCACGGTCCCGTCCATCACGGCGATCGGCATCCCGGTCGGCGGGTCGTTGAGCACAATCAACGCCGGGATCGTCGGAAGACCGAGGGCCTTGTTCTTCGGATAGTCGCCGAGCCACTTGATCCCGAGACCGCGATTCTCGGGAAGGAGCGCCGGCATCGCGTGCGCGTGGCGCGCGCCCGGCGGGTGGACGCCGAACTTGGGCGGCATCTCGACCAGACCTTGCGCGTGCCAGACGAGCGCTTCCTTGATGCAGGCGAGGCGCTCCTCGACCGCAGGCAACGCCGCCGTCACATCGTCGCGGGATAGCCAAAGGACCGGGGCGGCACGACCGCCGGCCCCGTCAGCCATCACACGTCAACCGTTACGCCTCATCCATCGCGACGGAGCAGGCGCGCGAGGTCGGCGACGTCGGCGACCTCTTCGAACCTGCCGACCATCTCACCGATCTCGCCGCGGCGCCGCGCGCTGATCACGTCCTCGGTGAGGCGCGCGAACTTGCGGTGCACCTCGTCGCGCGGCAGCGGCCGCTCGGGCGCGCCCTTAGGGTGGGATACGTCGCGGCTGTAGCGGCCGCGGGATGTCTCGACCTCGACGATCGAACGATACAGATCAGGATACGTCCGGTCGAGCTCTTTGTCGCCGACCACGTCGACCCGCTCGGACAGCGCCCGAATCCCCGGGTCCGTCCGGCGGTCGTGCAGGATATCTTCGAAATCGACGACCCCCTTGTGCGCGGCGAGCGCCAGCACGTACTGCGCGCAGTGGGATCGCAGCGGGTTTCCGTCGATCACGTGGTAGCCGCCGGCGGGATAGCGCAGCGTGATGTGGCGGATGTCCGCGGCGCGCACGCCCTCCGTCTGTTGTATGTCGAGCAGCCCATCGAGACCCGGATGGATGAACGCGCAGCAGGCGTACTGCTTGATCGCGATCTCCATCACCTTGAACGTCGTGCCCAGCCCGTCGAAGAGCGCCGCCTCGTCCCACCGGCCGGTGAACGCGTGCCCGAGCGGATACTTGCCTTCGAAAATCGCCGGCGGGCCCCCGAACCCGCACGAGGCGAGGTGCGCGGCGGACACCCCGTGGTGGGACGCCAGGCCCATGTTGAACGGACGGGAGTGTTCGGTGTCGTCGCTCACCCAGGCGAGGAGCCCCGAGGTCTCCGTGCCGGCGAGCCCGAACGCGTGGCGCAGCGGCGGCCCTTCGAGGCCGTACAGGCGCGCCGCGGCGGCCAGCGACCCGAACGTTCCGGCGACGCAGGTCGGGTGGAACCCGCGCGCGTACAGCGCCGCGCCGCCGAGCGCGTAGCTGACCCGGCAGGCGCTCTCGATCCCGACGACGATCGCCGCCAGCACGTCCTTGCCCGAGCGGTGCATGCGCTCGCCCACGGCGAGCGCCGCCGGTCCGACGACCGCGATCGCGTGCATGATCGCGCCGGCGTGGTGGCTCTCGATGTCGCAGTAGTAGCCGAACGTGCCGTTGACGAGCGCCGCGGTGGCGCAGTTGGTGCGGAGATCGGTGCCGAAGACCTGGGCCTCCGGCGTCCCCCCCGTCTCCTGCACGAAGCGCCGCAGCACCGCGCCGATGTCGTAGCGCGGGGACGTCGCGGACAGGAGCGCGCCGAGGCCGTCGTAGAGGATCTCCTTGGTGCGGTCCACGACGTCCGCCGGGATGCGCTCGTACGGGAACGTCTCGACGAACCGGGCGAAGCGGTCGGTCATGCCGGCGGCTGCGCTCATCGCGCGTGGACCTGTAAGAGGGCCGCGATCTCGCCGACGTCCGCGACGCGGTCGAGACGGTACACCAGCTCCATCAGGCGCGTCGCGTTGCTCCGGGAGATGCGGGTCGTCGCGAGATCCATGAACTTCTGCTCCAGCTCGGCCTTCGTCATCGGGTTCTGGCGGCGGCCCTTGGCCTCGTCCACGCGCGCCGTGAGCGTCCGCCCGTCCCGCGTCGTGACCTCGACGACCGCGGGCGCGTGCGCCGGCCACGCGTCCATGGCGGCGTCGCCCACGAGGCGCACCCGTTTGGACAGCGACTTGATCCGGGGATCGGCACGGCGGTCCTCCAGAATGTCGGCCGATTCGATCTTCCCGCGGACGGCCGCCACCGCCATGATGTACTGCGCGCAGTGGGACTTCAACGGATTGTCGTCGATCACGGGCGCGCGGTCCGCCTTGACCCGGTGGACGACCGCGGCGACGTCGTCCGCGGTGATCCGGTGCTCGTCGAGGATCGCAAGCAGCGCGTCCACGCCCGTATGGATGTCCCCGCAGCAGGGATGCCGCTTGTACCCGTAGTGCTGGGTGATCCACAGCGTCTCGCCGAGCCCCTCGGTCAGCCGGTCGAGATGCATCTCGCCCGCGTACGCGTCGTAGATGCTGTACTTGCCGCCGTCGAGGATCGCCGGCGGCCCGCCGAATCCCATCTGCGCGAGCAGCGCCGCGGTGACCCCGCCGCGCGCCGCCATCCCGATGACCAGCGGACGCGAGTTCTCGGTCGGATCGTCCACCCAGGTCATCAGGCCCGAGGCGTTGCTGCCGGCGATGCCGAGGGCGTTCGCGAACTTCGGCCGGTCGAGGCGCAAGAGATGCCCCGCGACGGCCGCGGCGCCGAAGTAGCCGAAGACCGCGGAGGGATGGAACGAATGCGGGTACGAGTGCGCGGTCCGGCACGCTTCACCCGCGCGGCTCGCGATCTCGTAGCCCACCGCGAGCGCCGCGAGGAACGCCTTGCCGTCCGACCGCTCGCGCTCCCCGACGGCGAGCGCCACCGGGACGAGGACGGCCGGCACGTGCTGCCTCGAGACGCTCGCCCCCTCGATGTCGGCGGCGTAGCCCATGGTCCCGTTCGCGAGCGCCGCGCTTTCGCACGACGTCTTGAAGTCGCGGCCGATCACCGTGCACTCGGGCATGCCGCCGGCGCGCCGCCCGAGCTCGCCGGTGAGCCACGACGCGGTGTACTGCGGCGCCGATCCCAGCAGCAGCGCCCCGAGCGTATCGAGCACGACCGTCTTCGCCTCCGCGACCGCGGCGGCGGGAAGATCGGCGAACGTGAACTGCGTGGCGTATGCGGTCAGCACCGCGGTGGGCCCGTGCTGCGGATCCTGCGTCGGCATCTGCCGGCTCCTCTCAGTGTTCGTTCAGCGCCCGGCCGCCAGGCACCGCGCCAGCGCGGCGCAGTCGTCCAGCGAGTCGAGTCCGGCGACGAGCGTCTCGATCTCGTCGAGCCGCCCGTCCGGCACGACCCCGCGCGACAGCGTGCGGAACTTCGCCTTCAGATCGGCGGCGCTGAGCGCGTTTTCCGGATCGCCCGTCGGATAGTAGACCGTTTCCGTGAACTCGCGGCCGTCGTTCGTCCGGACCGTCGTGATCCCGGACCACTGCTCGGGGAACCGCTGCTCCAGCTCGTCGCTGCCGCTGACCCGGACGCGCGCGGACAGCGCGGCGATGCGCGGATCCTCCAGGCGGCGGCCGTCGAGCTGGTCGACCGCCACCCGCCCGTCGTACGCCGCGACGGCGAGTACGTACTGCGCATTATGCGACGGCAGCTCGTTGTTGTCGATGATGTCCGCCATCGACGTCGCGACCCGCGTGTGGACCTCGGCGATGTCGTCCGCGGCCACGCCGTGCTCGCGCATGATCGTGAACAGGCCGTCGAGGGGCGCGTGAATCTGCCGGCACGCCGCGTATTTCTTCAGGCTCGTGCGCATGAGCTCGAACCGCTCCCCGAGCCCGTCGGTCAGTACGGCGGCCTGATCGTCCTCGAGACCGCTGAAGGCGCGGAACAGGTTGTGCTTGCCTTCGAGGATGTGCGGCGGCCCGGTGAATCCCAGGTGGGCAAGTTGGGCCGCCGTCACTCCGTTCCGAGAGGCGATCCCGATCTGGAACGCCTTGCTGAGCTGCGACGCTTCGGTCACCCAGGCGAGCAGGCCCGACGCCTGGCACCCCGCCAGCCCGAACGCGTCCACCATCGCCGCGGGCTGAAGGCGCAGCATGCGGCCGGCCGCGGCCGCGGCCCCGAAGTTGCCGTCGATCGACGACGGGTGAAACGACCGGGCGTACAGGCGGACGGGATCGAGCGCGATCCCCACCCGGCCCTCCACGTCGTAGGCGGCGACGAGTGATGCGATCAACTCGCGCCCGCCCGCGTGGTCCGCCTCGCCGATCGCGAGCGCGGCGGGCAGCACGACGTTGGCCACGTGGGCGTTGGCCGGATTGTAGTTGTCGTCCTGTTCGAGACAGTGCGACATCGTCGCGTTCGCAAACGCGGCCGCGACGGGCGAGACGCGCAGCGCCGAGCCGGCGACCGTGCACGGGCCGGACTCGCCGAGCCCTTCCGTGTAGCGCGTGACGAGCCGGCCGGCCGGGTACCGCGCGCCGCCGAGCAGGGTGCCGAGCGTGTCCAGGACCAGATCCTTCACCCGCGCCACGACGCCCGCCGGCAGGTCCTCGTAGCGGAGCCCGCCCGCGTATGCCGCGAGCCGTTCGGTCACGCCGGTCATCGGTGCCTCCCCCTTGTCTTCGTGCGCGTGCTTCGTGCGCGTGCTTAGATCGCGCCGGCCAGCTCGCCGATGAGGCGCGCCGTGAACTCGACGCCCGCGCAGTAGTCGTCGACTTTGATGCCCTCGTCGGGCGCGTGAAACTGCGACTCGGCCGAGCCCATGCCGGCGTTGATGAGCGGAATCCCGAGCGGGTCCGCGAGCTCGTGGTACGGCGCCCCGATCCAGGGCGCCACCGGGTAGATCGCCGGCGACGTCCGGTAGAAGTCCCGGCCGGTCCGGATGATCGCCGCGACCATCGGATGCTCGAGCGGCACCTTGCCCGGATACCGCTCGCTCAGCGGGCGCAGCGTGATGCCGGTGAACCCGTGGGCGTCGAGGTGCCGTCTTAAGATCCCCTCCATCTTGGCCGGATCCTGGTTGGGGACGAGCCCGAAGCGCACCACACCGACCGCGCGCCGCGGCATGCCCCTGCTGCCGTCGAAGGTGCGCCCCGCGCCGAGCCCTGAAACTTCGAGCGTCGGCTCGAACAAAAGACGCCGGATCGCGTCGCGGTCGCGCACGTCGAGCGTCAGTTTCGAGAGTCCGAGGCGCCGCTTGAGCCCCTCGTCGTCGAAGCGCAGGTCGTCCAGCAGTTTCACCTCCGCCTCCGACGGCCGGACGGCGTCGTCGTAGAACCCGGCGATCGTCACCCGCTCGTCGGGCCCTTTCATGCTCGTGAACGCCCACACGATCTCCCAGGCCGGATTCGGCACCACGGACGTCAGGCTGCTGTGAAAGGTCTGCCGCGCGCCGGTGCGCTCCATCTCGAAGAGGATGCGGCCCCGGCAGCCGAGGCTGATCGTCGGCCGGCCCAGATCGTCCCGGCCGCCGCCCTCGCCGAGCGCCCCGTCCGCGCGCAGCAGGTCACGGTTCGCCAGCACCAGCTCGCGCAGGTGCGGGCTGCCGAGCTCTTCCTCGCCGTCGATCACGAACTTGATCGTGAGCGGCGGGGTCCCGTGCACCGCCCGCCAGGCGTCGACGGCGCACAACCGCGCGGCCAGCTCGCCCTTGTTGTCGCTCGCGCCCCGCGCGACGAGGCGCCCGTCGACGATCTCCGCGGCGAACGGCGGCGACGTCCAGGCGTCGAGCGGCTCCGCCGGCACGACGTCGTAGTGGTTGTAGAGGAGCAGCGTTCTCGCCGACGCGCCGGGGATGGTGCCGACGATCAGGGGCGGCGCGCCCGCGGTCTCGCGCAGGACGACGTCCGCGCCGAGGCCGCGCAGCAGCCCGGTCAGGAACCCCACCGCCTCCGGCACGGCCTGGTTGGAGACGCTCGGGATGCGGCAGAAGGTCCGCAGCGTCTCCACGTAGCGGTCCCGGTGACCCTCGACGTACTCGTGCAGCGCGTTCGCCGTCACAGCCGCAGCCTCGGATCCAGCGCGTCGTGCAGCCCGTCCCCGAACAGGTTGACCGCGAGCACCGTCAGCGCGATCGCCACGCCGGGGAACGTGCTGATCCACCATGCGTTCTGGAGATAGTCGCGTCCCTGGGCCAAGATCAGACCCCACTCGGGGGTGGGGGGCTGCGCGCCCATGCCGAGGAAGCTCAGCGTCGCCGCGGTGAGAATGGCCACGCCGACGTTGAGCGTGCCGAGGATCAGCGCCGGCCCGTAGATGTTCGGCAGGATGTGCCGCACCGCCACCCGCGCCTCGCTGCACCCGCCGGCCCGCGCCGCCTCCACGTACACGTTCTCGCGCGCGGAGATGACGCAGCCGCGCACGAACCGCGTGAACCGGGGCACGCTCGCGATGCCCACCGCCAACACGACGTTCGACAGCGCCGAGCCGAGCGCCGCGGCGATGGCGAGCGCGAACAGGAGCGTCGGCACCGCCAGCATGACGTCGACGGCACGCATGATGACCGTGTCAATCCATCCGCCGCGGTAGCCGCTCAGCAGCCCGAACACCACCCCGGCCGTCAACGTCAAGGCACTCGCCGCGAGCCCCGCGACCAGCGAGATGCGCGACCCTGCCAGCACCCGGCTGAACACATCGCGGCCGATCTCATCCGTCCCCATCCAGTGCCGCGGCCCGGGCGGTGAGAAGATGTCTTCCGGCGACGGCCGCGTCGGCGGATACGGGCTCACGAGCGGCGAGAGGAGCGCCGCGCCCACCATCACGCCGAGCAGCACCGCCCCGAGCGCGGCCTTCCGGTTGCGCCAGAACCGCCGTGCGACCTCCGCGGTGCGGGACTCGGACGTCGCGGGCGGGCGCGGCGGCGCGGGCACCGGCTCGGGGATCGCGTGTGCCGCGAGGACCTCAGCCATAGGCCCCGGCGTCCCGGATCCGCGGATCGAGGTAGCAGTAGGAGACGTCGACCAGCATATTGGCGAGGACGTAGCCGCAGGCCGCGACCAGGAGCGTCGACTGCAGCGCGGGGTAATCGCGGTAGGTGATCGACTCCACGATCAGCCGGCCGAGCCCGGGACGCGCGAACACCGTCTCCACGACGACGGTCCCGGACAGCAGGTTGCCGAGCTCGACGCCGACGATCGTCACCACGGGGATGAGCGAGTTCCGCAGCGCGTGCTTCAAGACGACCGACCGGGGCGGCAGGCCCTTGGCCCGCGCCGTCACGACATACTCCTGATGCAGCGTCTGCACGAGGCTGGAGCGCGCGAGCCGGCTGATGACGCCGGTGCTATAGAGGCCGAGCGTGACCGCCGGCATCACGAGCTGCTGCCACCCCGATCCGGTCGTCACCGGCAGCCAGCCGAGCCAGAGCGAGAACACGAAGATCAGCATGAGCCCGAGCCAGAAGCTCGGAATGGACACCCCGGACAGCGCGGCGATCGTGCTCACATTGTCGACCCAGCCGTGCGGCCGCAGCGCGGCCAGCGTGCCGAGCGCGACCCCGAGGGCGACGGCGATGCCGAGCCCCACCAGCGCGAGCTCGAGCGTCGGCGGCAGAAACTGGCCGATCAGGCGGCTCACCGGCTCGCCGTAGCGGATGGAGCGGCCGAGGCGGCCGCGCGCGAGCGACCCGAGTTCGTCCGTGTACTGGCGCCAGAGCGGCCGGTCGAGGCCGTATTCGTGCCGCAGCGATTCCAATTGCGACTTCGACGCGCTGCCCTCGGAGATCAAGAGCGCCGGGTCGGACGGCAGCACGTGCAGCACGACGAACACGAGCGTGTAGACGCCGAGCAGCGCCGGCAGCGTCGTCAGCACGCGCCGGCCGATGAATTTCAACACGGCGGCGGTCTACGGACGCGGCGCCCGTGCCCGGGCGTCACACCTTCGCCTCGCGCCGCCTACGACTGGATCCACGCATCCTGGAAGTACGGATACCAGGACCGCGCGTCCATGTGGAAGTTCTTGACGTTCGCGTCCGTCACCCAGACGAACAGCGTGATGTAGATCGGGACGACATACCCCTGCTCGAGGATACGCCGGGTCGCGCGCGAGACGAGCGCCTGGCGCGCCTTCCGGTCGACCGTCAGGTCCTGCTCCGCGAGGACCTGATCGAGTTCGGGGTCCTTGTTCATCGACCAGGCGAAGCTGCCCACGTTCTTCGAGGCGAAGAGGTCGACGAGGTAGTGCGGGTCGCTGGCCTCGAACTCGCGGTTGACCAGGTGGTAAAGACCCTTGCTGCCGGCCACGGTGCGATCCGCGGGTGTGCCCGCGATCAGCTTGGTCGAGAAACCGACGTCCTGCAGCATCGTCAGCATGAGCTGCTTGTAGTTCTCCGTCATGAACCCGCTCGTGAACACGTCGAGATGCAGCGGAGTGCCGTCCTTCACGCGGACGCCGTTCGGGCCCCGCTTCCAGCCGGCCTCTTCGAGCAGCTGTCTCGCCTTCCCCGGATTGAACGCGTACAGATGGTCGAGCGCCGGATCGTAGCCGAAGCTCGTCGGACCGATGAGGTTCCACGTCGGCCGCGCGAACCCGGGGTAGAAGACTTTGACGATGGTGTCCTTGCTGACCGCGTAGTTGATCGCCTGCCGCACCGCCAATTCGTTCGTCGGCGGCTTCTGTGTGTTGATGAAATTGAACCACGTGGTGCCCGGCGACACCCCTTCGTACATCGCGAACGCCGAGTCGCGCCGCCAGTCCCGCAGGCGCAGCGGCCCCGGCCAGGCCTCGACGCGCAGCTCCTTGCGGCCGTTCATGAGCGCATCCCGCGTGCCCTGCTCCGGCACGAACTTGAACGTCAGGCGGTCGAGGTACGGCGGCCCCGCGTTGGTCTTGCCGGGGAACGTCGTGCCCCACTTGTAGTTCGGGTTCCGCGCCAGCGTGATATGCGTGTCGCGCTGCCACTCCACGAACGTAAAGGGCCCCGTCCCGACCAGGTGGTTTTGAAAGTCCTGGCCGTACTTCTTCACCGCGGCGGGCGACGGAATGCCGAGGTACCCCTGGCTCAGCGAGTCGAAGATCGGCGCAAAGGGCTCCTTGAGGCGCAGCTGCACGGTGTGGTCGTCGATCACGACCGTCGAGTCGTAGGGCCCCAGCAGCGAGCGCGCGTACTGCGACTTCGTGGCCGGATCGACGCAGCGGTCGAAATGGAACTTGACCGCCTCGGCGTTGAAATCGGTCCCGTCGTGGAACTTGACGCCCTGCCGCAGCTTGAACGTCAGCTGTGTGCCGTCCTTGGAGGCGGTCCACGAGGTGGCCAGACCCGGATAGATGCTGAGGTCGTTGCCCAGATAGACGAGCGAGTCGAACACCATCTGGGTCACCATCGTCTCGGGCGGCCCCCAGTAGACGGCCGGATCGAGCTTGTCGAGCGTGCGGTACATGCCGATGGTCAGCTCGCCGCCCGGGTGAGGCGGAGCCGCCGCGGCGGCCGCCGCATTCGGGCGCAGCAGCCGGCCGGGACCTCCGAGCGCCGAGAGCGGAAGCGCCGATCCGGCGCCGGCCGCGAGCAGTTTCACGAACTTGCGGCGGGACAGTGAATGCGCGCTGGTGCGTTTGCCCATCGCCAAGCCACCCCCGATTTCTGGAACCTGTTCCCCAATACTGAATTCAACGCCGTGCGAAGACCGCCCTGTCCCCGCGGAACCGTGCGGCCAGGGACGTCCCGAGAATACGGAGAAGCGAGGCTCGTGGTGACGGCCGCCGATCGCTCTCCGTTCCGCACGCTGCCGGACTATCTCGGGCCGGGCCTTCGAATCGTGTTCGTGGGCATCAACCCGGGAGTCTATTCGGTGGAGCGCGGGCATTATTTCGCGCGGACGACGAGCCGGTTTTGGCCGGCGTTCTCGCGCTCCGTCCTCTCCGCGCCGATCCGCGGGGCGCTGGGCCTGGACGTGCTGGGGCCGGAACACGACGGCGCCCTCCTCCGGTTCGGCATCGGGTTCACGGACGTGGTCAAAGTCCCGAGCCGGAACGCGGCCGAACTCTCGCCGCGCATGTTCCGCGAGTGGGCGCCGCGGCTGCTGCGGCGCCTCGAGAAATACCAGCCGCGCGTGGCCTGCTTCCACGGGCTCACGGGGTTCCGCCCGTTCGTCCAGTTTGCGCTCGGCGGAGATCCGAAGGGCATCGTCTTGGGACCGCAGCGGCTGACCGTCGGACGCTCTCGGTTGTTTGTCGCACCAAACCCGAGCCCGGCAAACGCGCACTTCACGGTCGCGGACCAGATCCGATGGTACGATCGGTTGGCGAAGTTCTCAGGCGACGGACCTCGTGTGAGCACCGCTACGTCAATCCCGGGAGAGCGATGTGCGCGGTCTAAGAGGTAAGGTGGCAATCGTGACCGGCGGCGGCCAAGGGATCGGCCGCGCGATCGTGCTGCGCCTGGCGCAGGAAGGCACGGACCTCGTGATTGGGGATCTGAACTCCGCGACGGCGTCCGCGGTGGCGGATGAAGTGCAGGCCGTCGGGGGCAGGGCCCTCGTCGTGCGCACCGACGTCGCCCGGGACAAGGACCGCCGCGCGCTCGTCGACGCCGCGCTCGCGAAGTTCGGGAAGATCGACGTCCTCGTCAACAACGCCGGGATCGTCCGAGTCAGCGATCCGCTCAAGATTACCGAGGAAGAGTGGGACCTCATCCAGGCGGTCAACGTGAAAGGGACCTACTTCACCTGCCAGGCCGTCCTGCCGCACATGCTCGAGCGAGGCGCCGGCAGAATCGTGAACCTCGCCAGCATCGCGGCCAAAGCGGGCAGCACCGCGTTCATCCACTACAACGTCAGCAAGGCCGGCGTGGTCGCGCTCACGCGCAATCTGGCCGTGGCCTATGGCAAGCGCGGCATCACCGTGAACTGCGTGTGCCCGGGGATTGTGGACACCGAGATGTGGGCGAAGATCGATCGCGAGGCCGCTCCCTTGATGGGACTGCAGGCGGGAGAGTTCACGCGGAATCGCGTCAGCACGATTGCGCTCGGACGGATGGAAAAGCCCGAAGAGGTCGGGGATGCCGTCGCGTTTCTCTGCTCGGACGACGCACGGTACATCACCGGGCAGGCCATCAACGTGGAAGGCGGACTGATCTTCCACTAAGACTCCGGGAACACTCTCCCGCGCGGGCAACTGCTACTCGACCGCGTGTCATGATCCGCCTCGGCGATGTGCATGATACCGATTCAGGTTTGCAACTCATGCGCGACGGAACAGGCAGGCGAACCTACGTTCCCGGGCTCCGGGGGAGTCCGATGCCCTGCGCGGCGCTGTTTGCGCCGGCGGGCATGCTGCTGGTCGTCATCCTCGGCGTCCTTCCTCTCACGCTGTCGGCGACCAGCGCCGGGAGCGCCGCACCTGCCGCCGCCCGGCCGGACCCCGATCGGGCCCGGCTGCGTCAGATCAACCTTTCACTCGATGTCGCTCCGGATGCGTTGACAGGTGCGCGGCCGCCGCACCACGCGGCGGCCGCGCCCACGGCGGGAGCCGTTGTGTCCCGGCAGGGACCCTCGCCCATCGGAGCGGCACGGGCGGCGGCCTCAACCACCGCGACGCGCGCGGCCGGGCTCGGGCACGTGGGAACACGGCTGCGGCTGGTGTGGCCCACGCGCGGGATCGTGACGTCGCCCTTCGGGTGGCGAATCCATCCGATCTTCGGGACGCGCGAATTTCACACCGGGATAGACATCGCCGGCCCATTGGGGGCACCCGTGGCGGCGGCGTATCCGGGAACCGTGCGGTTCGTTGGATGGAAGGGCGGGTACGGCCAACTGGTCATCGTGTATCACGGCAATGGGCTCGAGACCGCCTACTCTCACCTCTCCGCGGCGTCCGTGCAGCCGGGGGCGCGGGTGGAGCAAGGGCAGGAAATCGGCCGCATCGGCAGCACCGGATGGAGCACCGGGCCCCACCTGCTCTTCGAAATCTTCGAGAACGGCGTCGCGCGGGATCCGGCCGGCTATTTGAACTGAGGATGCGGGGCCAAAGGAGGAGAGCAGATGGCCGTGGAGCCGCAAATCAACGGCGAATTGACGTCGAAAGTCCACCCGCACTTTCCGGAGCGCACGTCGGTGGGAGACGTCACCATCGTGCCGGTTTCACGTGTCATTGAGATGTACAGCGTCAGCGAGCACGAACTGGAACAACTCGGCCGGGCGTCGGGCTCGCTCGCGGTCCACCTCGTCTTCTTTGGGATCGCGTTCGGGGCGTCGCTGGCATTTCTCATTTCACTATTGACTCAGGAGCTCAGCAACAAGACGGTCGCGCTTGTGTGGGCGCTGTTTGCGCTCACCCTCGGGACCGTCTATTTCGGCATCCAGGCCATCCGCCATTTCCACGACGCCCGGCGGGGCGTGCGGACCATCAAAACAGAGAGCGTGCGGCCCTCGTCGGATTAATCACCCTCGCCCGCGGATGGTCCCTGGTTGACGCGCATCAGATACCGGTACGGATCGCTGGTGACGACCGCGCCTCCCGACACCAACAAGACCGCGCCGGACACCCAGGCGGCTTCGTCCGACGCGAAATAGACGGCGGCCGCGGCCACGTCCTGCGGCCGGCCGACCCGGCGCAGAGGATACAGGGCCGCGCGCGAACGGCGGTCTTCTTCGGTCGCCAGCCAGGGCGCGGTGAGCGGCGTCTCGACGACCGCCGGCGCGATCGCGTTGACGCGAATCCGGTACTGCCCCAACTCCACCGCCATCGTCTGAGTGATGTTGTTGAGCGCGGCCTTGCAGGCGCCGTAGATTCCCTCGCCCCCCGGCGCCGCGTAGAGGCCGTCGATCGACGACATGAAGAGAATGACGCCGCCGGCGGGCTGTCCGCGCATGACCCGCGCCGCGGCCTGCGCGCCGAACACCTGCGCCGTCAGGTTCAGCCGGAGCATCTGCTCCCACCCGGCGTGGGTAACATCCAGCCACTCCGACGTGCTGCCCGGCTCCGCGGTGAATCCGCCCGCGTTGTTGACCCAGACGTCGATCGTGCCGAACTCCCGGACCGCCGCCGCGGCGGCGGCGGAGAGCTGCGCCATGTCCGTCACGTCGGTCGGCTGCGCCACCGCGCGCCCTCCGGCCGCCGCGATCTCGCCCTTGACCGTCTCCAAGTCCGCGCGGCTCCGGGCCGCCAGCAGCACGCTCGCCCCCTGCTGGGCGAAGGCCAGCGCGATCGCGCGGCCGAGCCCCCGGCTCGCGCCGGTCACGACGCACGCTTTCCCGGCCAGCGAAAACATCATCCATCCCCCCGGTCAAACGACGTGGGCGCCTCGGCGCGCACGCGGCCGCGAGCGTCGGGCGGATAGCGCTGCAGCCAGTGCCGCGCGATCTCGTCGCGCCGGGCAAACCAGACGTCGCCGCGCTTCTTCGCGTATTCGATGAACCGGTCGAGCGCCGTCGCGCGGCCGGCCCGTCCCGAGATCCGGCAGTGCAGGCCGATCGACATCATCTTCGGCGTGCGGGCCCCCTCGTCGTGGAGGCGGTCGAGCGAGACGGTCAGGTACTGATAGAAATCGTCGGGCGTGCCAAATCCCGGCGCCGTGAAGTAGCGCGCGTCGTTGGTGTCCGTGGCGTACGGCACCACCAGCCACGGGCGTCCGAACACCGGCACATAATATGGAAGCTCGTCGTTGTAGGCGTCCGAGTCGTAGATGAAACCGCCCTCCTGCGCGAGCAATCCTCGGGTCCGCTCGCTCGGGCCGTACCGGCAGTACCAGCCCACCGGCCGCTCGCCGGTACAGCGCTCGATCGCGGAGACGGCGTTCTGAATCTCCTGCCGCTCCTCCACTTCGCTCATCCGGAAGTGATCGTCCCACCGGTAGCCGTGGCTGCACGGCTCGTGACCGAGTTCACGGAGCGACGGACCCAGCTCCGGATTGCGCTCCAACGCCCGTCCGGACGCGAAGAACGTGGTCCGCACGCCGTGCTTCGCGAAGACGTCCAGCAGGCGCCAGACCCCGACGCGGCTGCCGTACTCGTAGTTCGATTCGGCCGCGAGGTCGCGGACGCCGTCCGGCACCGGATACCGGATGTCGCCGAAGCCTTCCGATGCCTTGTCCCCGTCCGGAATGCTGCGCTCCGCGCCCTCTTCGTAGTTGACGACGATGTTGACGGCCACACGCGCCCGGTCCGGCCACTCGATCGTGGGCGGGACCCGCCCGTAGCCGACGAAATTGCGCGTGCGCCCGGCACCCGCCAGCGATTCGGTCACGGGCGGCCCCTCGTCGGGACCGCCCGCGCGCGCCTAGGACTTGAAGCGGACATCGTACCACTCGGGATAGTAATGGTAGACGTCGTACCGCACGCCGGTCAGCGACGCCTTCGCGCCGTCGACCGCGATCAGATTGTAGAGCGGCAGCGTCGCGGCCTGGTCCATGATCGTCATCTGTACCTTCTGGTAGAGCGGCAGCCGCTGCTTCGGGTCCACGAGCGCCCGGCCGTCGTCGAGCATCCGGTCCACCGCGGCGTTTCGAAAGTGCCCCATGTTCCAGCCGCCGATGTTCTTCGAGTGGAACTGCACGGTGAGAATGTCCGGATCGATCCCGCGCCACTCCATGAACGTCATGTTGCTCTTGCCCTGGCGCGCGAGCTCCTCGGACGCCGGGAGCGCCATCGTCTGGATCTCGAGGTCGATCCCGACGGCCTGCAACATCCCCTGGATCGCCGTCAGCATCGAGACCGTAACCGGGTCCGACTTGACCGCGCAGACCATCTTGCAGGCCTGCCCGTTCTTCGCGCGGACGCCGCCGGCGCCGGCCTTCCAGCCGGCCTCCTCGAGGACCTGGCGCGCCTTCGGCGGATCATACCGGTACATCTTCTCGACCTCGGCGTTGTAGCCCCACACGACGGGCTTGAGCGGACCGTACGCGACCGGCGAGATGCCGCCCGTGGCGATGCGGGTGACCACTTCCTTGTTGACGGCGAACTGCATCGCCCGCGCCACGGCGACGTCGTCCGTGGGGAACTTGGACCGGTTGATCAGAAACATGACCGGCTCCCCGGCGTACATGTTCTTGTACACCTGGAACCGGGGGTCGCTCTGCACGCTGTCAACGTTGATGCCCGGGACGCGATAGATGAAGTCCGCTTCGCCGCTGCGGAGCGCGTTGAGCCGCGTCGCGTCTTCCATGATGATTCGGAACGTGAGCGTGTCCAGGTACGGCGGGGTCTTGTGGGAGACGAGGTCGGACGTGTTCACGTACTTGTCGTTTCGGACGAGCGTGACGTGGTCGCCGCGCACCCACTCCTGGAGCCGGTACGGGCCGGTGCCGACGGGGTTCGACCCGAAGTCCGCGCCGTACTTCTTCACGGCCGTCGGCGACACGACGCCGAGGACGACGTCGTGCAGGTTGTTGAAAAACGGGGCGTACGGTTCCTTGAAGGTCATCTTGATCGTCCTGGAGTCGAGGACCTGGCTCGACTGGTAGGTGCCGATCTCAGACAGCCCGGTCTGGGACTTCGTCGCGGGATCCAGGATACGGTCGAAACTGAACTTGACCGCCTCGGCGTCGAACGGCGTTCCGTCGTGAAACGCGATGCCCGTGCGCAGCTTGAACGTCCACTCGCGTCCGTCCTTGGACACCTGCCAGTTGGTCGCCAGGCGCGGATGCGCCCGTCCCTGCGTGTCGAGCTCGATGAGGGCTTCGATGACATTCTTGAGCACCACGATACCGGGGATGTAGGTCGCCGCCGCCGGGTCGAGACTGTTCGGCTCGAGGAACATGCACGCGGTCAGCTTTCCGCCTCGGTAGTCCGCCGCTCTGACGGGCAACGGCACGGCGCTCAACGCTCCGGCGCCGGCGGCCGCCAATCCGAACGCCGTGGCCCCGCGAATCGCCGCGCGCCGGGTCAACCGCCGACCGGTTCCTATCCTCGATGATGCATCGCTCACTCGAGTCCCTCCCCGTGGGGCCATCCCGGGCCCGTTTTTTGACCTACTTGAGCCGTGGATCCAACGCGTCGCGCAGGCCGTCGCCGAACAGGTTGATCGACATCACCGTCGCCATGATCGCGAGCCCCGGAAACACCATCATCCAGGGCGCCTTCTCCATATACACCCGGCCGTTGCTGAGCATGCTGCCCCATTCGGGCGTCGGCGGCTGCGCTCCCAGGCCGAGGAACGACAGCGCCGCGCCGGTGATGATCGCCGCCGCGACGCCCGTCGTGGCGAGCACCATGATGGGGGCGAAGATGTTCGGCAGGATGTGCCGGACGAGAATCTGCGCCGGCGAGCAGCCCACCACCCGGGCGGCCTGGACGTAGTCCAATTCCTTCGTCGAGAGCACGCTCGCCTGCGCCACCCGCGTAAACTGCGGGATCGACGCGATCCCCACGGCGACCATCAACGGTGTGATCCCGGAGCCCAGCACGGAGACGATCGCCAGCGCCAGCAGGATGCTGGGGAAGGCGAGCATCACGTCCATCCACCGCATGATGAAGGTGCCGGTCCAGCCTTCGTAATAACCGGCGATCAGGCCCAGCGCGACGCCCGACGCCATCGCGATCGACACGGCGATGAACCCGATACGCAGGGAGATGCGGCCGCCGTAAATGACCCGCGAGAGCACGTCGCGCCCCTGCTCGTCGGTGCCGAAGAGGTGCGCGACTCCGGGCGGGGTCAGATACGCGGCAAAGTCCAGGCCGTTCGGCGCGTAGGGCGAGACTACCGGCGCGCAGATCGCGGAGAGAAAGACCGCGAGCACGATGATACCGCCGGCCAGGCCGGCCCGGTTGCGCCGCAGCCGGCGGACAAACATCGAAAGGCGTCCCGCCGGCGCGCGGGCCGGCCGCGATGCCGTGGGGATTCCCGAGGCCGTCACATCGGTGCTCATCGCGCGGCTACTGGTAGTGGATGCGTGGATCGAACCACGCGTACGAGACGTCGATCGCCAGGTTGAGCAGCACGTAGGTCAATGCCGCCAGCAGCACGATCCCCTGAACGAGGAAATAGTCCTTGTACAACACCGCGTCGACCGCGAGCCGGCCGATGCCCTGGCGGGCGAACACGGTCTCGACGACCACCGCGCCGCCGAGCAGCCGGCCGGCGTGGAGCCCGATCAGCGTCACGATCGGAATCATCGCGGCCTTGAGCACGTGCCGGAAAATGACGGTGCGCTCGCTGAGGCCTTTAGCGTGCGCGATCAGCACGTACTCGCGGCGCAGCACCTCGAGCACGCTCGAACGCACCATCCGCGCGATGAAGGCCGCCGCGTCGTAGCCAAGCGTGACCGCCGGCAGAACAAGCGCTTTCCATCCGAGGCCGCCGACGATCGGCACCCACCGAAGCTGCACGGCGAACAGGTAGATCAGCAAGAGGCCCGACCAGAAGATGGGGATCGAGAGGCCGCCGAGCGAGAACACCATGGCGGCGTTGTCGATCCAGGTGTTGTGGCGCACCGCCGCCGCGAGCCCGAGGCCGCCGCCGACCACCACCGCGAACACCAGCGCCGCGCCGGCGAGCTCCAGCGTCGCGGGGTACTGCTCGAGGACGGACTTGGCAACGGGCCGGTTGGTGTAGAACGAGCGCCCAAGATCTCCCACGGCCGCGCGGCCGAGGAATCCGGCGTACTGCACGGCCAGCGGACGATCGAGCCCCAGCTGATGGCGGATGCGCGCTTCCTGCGCCGGCGTGATCGCGGCGGATTCGCGCACCGCGATCAGCCGCACGAGATCGCCCGGCACAGCGTGCAGGATCCCGAAGACCAGCACCGACACGCCGAGCAGGATCGGCACCGTCGCCACCAGCCGCCGGACGATGTATGCTCCCATCTCGCGCGCCGATCCGCCGGGCCGTCAGGCCGCGCCGACGTCGACCCAGCGGCCTTCGTCGAGGGAGGTGCGGATCGCCGCGACCACCCGCTGCGCCGCCAGGCCGTCGTCGAAGGTCGGGCCGGTTGCCCGCCCGCTCCGGATGTCGCCGATGAACCCCGCGTCGAGACGGGCGTTGTAGTAAGCCAGCAGCCCCAGCGGCGCCCACCCCGTCTCGTCCTCCGGGACCGGCGGCGCGTCGAACTCCAGCAGCACCCGCGGCTCGGGCTCGGCCACCGTCGAGACGAGAAGCCGTTCCGTGCGGCGGGTCGTGGGATCGAGGTGCCAGGCGAGCGAGCCCGTCCGGCCGTATACGCGTAGGCCGCCGCCGCCGACGGGAAGCGACGCCCAGCCGGCCTTGAACAGCGCCTGTCCGCCGTTCCGATAGACGGCGATCCACGCCGAGATGTCGTCCACGTCGACGACGGAGTGTCCGTCGGTCGCGGGACGCTTCGGTACCGTGGTCAGCCCGTGGGCCACCACGCGGGTCATGGGACCGCCCAGCCACAGCGCCAGGTCGATGCTGTGCACGCCGTACTCCATGAAGACGCCGCCGTTGGCGCGCTCGCGGCGCATCTTCCAGTGCAGCGGTTTTTCCGGGTCGACAAACTGCGCGTTCACGACCGAACTCTCGAACGCCACGACGCCGCCGATGTAGCCCTCGTCGACGAGCTGCTTCATCCGCGACACCACCGGCGAGCACCGGAACAGAAAACCCATCTTGCCGATGCGTCCGCGGGCGCGGAGCGAGCCCACCATTTCCTCGGCCTGCGCCACGGTGTACGCGAGCGGCTTCTCGCACAACACGTGCGCGCCCGCGTCGAGCAGCCGCATCACGACGGCGTGGTGCGCGTCCGTCGGGACGGCCACGACCGCGGCGTCGAGCGACTCCACCTGGCGCAGCATCGCGTCGACATCGCGGAAGGTCCCGGGCACGCGATACCGCGCCGCCGCCTCGCCGAGGAGATCCGTGCGCGGGTCCACCAGCGCCACCACCTCGACCCCGTCGGACGCGGCGAGCGCGGGGAGATGCGCCCGCACGCCCCATGATCCCGCGCCGACGATGGCAACGCGAAGCCGTGAGTTCGAGATGTCCGTACCCCCCTTCTCAGTCCCGAGCGCTAGATCCCAGAACGGCTGATGACGGCGTCGATCTCCGCCAAGTCCGCGTCGCTCAACGGGAGGCCCGCGGCCGGGAGCCAGCCGTCCACCTGATCCGGCCGCCGCGCACCGCAGATCGCCCCGGTGACGCCGGGTCTGGAGACCACCCAGGCGACCGCCAGCGGCGGCAGGCCGGCGCGAAGCCGGCGCGCCGTCTCCCGCAGCGACTCGACGAACGCGAGATTCGCCGACAGCGCCGGTTCTTGGAAGCGGGGCAGACTCCGGCGCCGGTCGTCCTCGGTGAGATCGCCGATCCGGCTCCGGTCCAGCGTACCGGTGAGGAGACCCGTCGCGAGCGGCCCGTAGGTAATGACGCCCGTGCCGTGCGCCGCGCACCACGGGATCGTCTGCGCGAGCGCGGCGCGGTTGATCAGGTTGAGCGGCACCTGATTGGAGTCGACGTGGCGGATTGCCTCGCACCGTTCCAGCAGCACGGCGTCGAAGTTCGACACGCCGCCCCACCGGACTTTACCTTCGCCGATCAGCTCCGCCATGACGCCCCATGAGTCCTCGACAGCCGTTCCCGTCGCGTCGTCGGGCCAGTGGAACTGGTAGAGGTCGATCCGCTCGATGCCGAGGCGCCGGAGGCTCTGCTCGCACTCCGCGCGGATCGACGCGGGACGCAGGTCGCGCTTGACCGCGGCGAGCGCGGCCGGACCACCGCCGGCCGGCCAGGTCAGGCCGCACTTGGTGAAGATGTAGACGTCCTCGCGCGCCTTCCAGGAACGGAGGGCGCGGCCGGTGACCTCTTCGGAATGCCCCATTCCGTAGATGGGCGCGGTGTCGATCCAGTTGATACCGGACCCGAGCGCATGGTGCACCGTGCGGATCGACTCTTGATCGTCGGCCGGCCCCAGCCCAAGCCCGCCGGCGCCGCTGAACACCCAGGATCCTAAGCCGAGAACCGTGATCTCCGGCCCTTCCTTGCCGAGCCGCCGCGTTTGCACGAAATGCTGCCTCCTAGTGTGCCGCTTTGCGCGTGTGATCCACGAGGATCATCCGCGCCGCGTTGTGACCGGGCGCGCCCGTGACTTCTCCGCCCGGGTGCGTGCCTGCGCCGCAGAGATATAGGTGCTTGATCGGCGTCCGGTAGTGCGCCCAGCCGGGTATCGGACGGGCGGCCAGAAACTGGCTGGGCACGATGTCGAGATGCCGGATGTTGCCGTCGGTGAGACCGACGCGCGCTTCGATGTCCGGCGGCGTGAAAAGCTGCCAATCGACGAGGCAGTCCCGGATGTCCGGCGCGTAGCCCGCCAGCGTGTCGATGAAGTGCTCGCCGATCTCACCGCGCCGCTCGTCCCACGTCCCTTCCGCCAGGTGCACCGGCGCGTAGGAAGCCCAGATCGACATCACGTGTTTGCCGGTGGGCGCCATCGTCGGGTCGTAGCCCGATGGGATCTGGATATCCATCACCGGTCCCCGCGGGGGCCGGCCGTGATTGGCGTCATCCCATGCCCGCTTGAAGTACTCGATCGAGGGCGAGATCTTCGTGTAGGCGAGGGAGCGCACATCGAAGTCGCCGCCGAAGTATCGCGACAGGTCGGGCAGGCGGCTGAGCGCCGCGTGGAACTTGAAGTAGGCCGTGTTGGTCTTGAGCCGCCCGACGCTTCGCCGAAAGTCCGCGGGCAGATGGTCCTGGTCCACGAACTGCTGGAACGTGCGCTTGGGGTCGGCGTTTGACGCCACGGCCCGCGCGCGGATCTCCGTGCCGTCCGCCAGACGGACGCCGGCCGCGGCGCCGTCTTCGACGAGGATCTTCGAAATGGCGGCGCCCGTCTTGATGGTCACGCCGTAAGACCGCGCCGCCGCCGCCATCGCCTGCGTGATGGTGCCCATCCCGCCCAGGACGATGCCGGTGTTCTCCCGCGGGGTGAACGCGCTCGATCGGATGTACGTGAAGCACCAGGCGCTGCCGGGCGCGGCCGCGTCGCCCGCGTCGTGCGCGTGGATGAACGCGCCGCGAATCGCTTCGTCTTCGAAGAACTCGGTGACCACGTCCTCGACGCTCGCCGTCAGCAGCCGGTCAAGAAACGCCCGATCGTCCGGCGTGCGCAGCCCGGCCGCCAGCTCGGCGAGCGTCGGAGGCGGCGCGAGAAAATATGGGTGAATCAGGCTCGCGGCGCGCTCCCAGAACGCCACCCAGCGCGGATAGGCCTCCGCGTCGCGCTTGGAAAAGCGCCCGATCGCGTCCTGCGTCCGCTCGACGCTGTCCCACGTCATCAGCGCGCGGCCGTCCGGATAGAGGCAGCACTTCAACGGATCGAGCGGCGACACCCGAAACCCGTGCCGGCGCAGCTCGAGGTCTTCGATCACCTTGGTCTGCAGCAGGTAGCAGTAGTAGGAGCACGCCGAGAACCGGAAGCCTGGAAACAGCTCCTCCGTGATGCAGGCACCGCCCACGATGTCCCGGCGCTCCAGGACGAGCACATTGAGCCCGGCCTTCGCGAGATACGCCGCACACACCAGGCCGTTGTGCCCCGCGCCGACGATGATCGCGTCATACGCATCGGTCATCGTCCGCCCGCCCTCCGACGCCAAGGAGTCCACTCGTAAGTTCTGACGCGGTTCGCGCACGGATCGGCGGTCCCCTTGCCCCCGCCCCACAGCATTCTGTAGATATTTCTGACATTCTGGAGGCAACTCGGGGCGGCGCGTCGGCGCAGAGGCAACAGAGGGGCCGCCATGGAACCATATCCGGACCCCTCGGCCATCTCTCAAGGAGCGTCGCAACGGGCCGCCATACTTCGGTCGCGCGAAGCCGTGGACGTGCGCGGCGCGATCGCCGCGGGTTTCGCAGCCGGTCGACCATCGGAGGACATGCGTGAGCGCAACGGCCATCGACCAGGACTCGGGCATCCCTGCTCCTCGCGCGCGGCGCGTACATCGTCCCGACGTTCGCCGCGTACTGGAAGCTGTCTCGCGAAGGGCGCGAAATCGGCCTCGACCAGGGGCTCGTCGACCTCGCCGGGCGGGTGTGGGACAGGAAGATGGAGTATTTCATGCGGGCGGCGAAGGCCGGCGTCAAGTTCGCGACGGGGACCGACACGGGCGCGCCGCGGGTCTTCCACCACGAGCTGGCGCTCGAGCTCGAACTGATGGTGCAGGTCGGGCTGACGCCCGAGCAGACCTTGCGGGCCGCGACGGTGAGCTGCGCCGACCTGCTGGGGTGGTCGGACCGGCTCGGCACGCTGACCCCCGGCAAGGAGGCCGACGTCGTCCTGCTGGACGGGAATCCGCTCGACGATATCAGCGCGACGCGGCGGATCCGTCACGTCTTCAAAGCCGGCGTGCACTACGTTCCCGAACCGCCCGTCCCGCCGCTGCCCTAGGCCTACAGGAGAACCACCGGCGTCTCCCAATCCCATAGGCGGGACGTCCGCAGATTGCACTAGCTGAAGGGGGAGAACACGATGGATTGGATCGAGAGGCTCTTTCACGTTGCGCCGGACGGAGGCAACGGCTCGGTGGAGGTCGGCATTGTCGCCGGCGTCGCGATCGCGGCGGCGATGGTCGTCGCCGGCGCGCTCAAGCTCGGTGCCCGGCTGCGTCGCCGGGCCGCCGCCCAGCAGTCGCGCCCGCGCAGCGCTCAACCCAGCCGTTGAGCACGGCGGCCGTCACGTCCAGGTTCGATCCCGGCGGCGCCGTTCGAGGCGGGGTCGTCTGGAAGAATTGGCACCCGCTCGCCGGCGATCCCACGAGCGAGGTCGCGGTCGCGATCGTCGCCGGCAGCCGGCCCGGCCCCACGCTGTGGCTGGAAGGCGCCATCCACGGCAATGAGATCGACTCGGCCATCTTTGTGCAGAAGCTCATCCAGGCGATCGACCCCGCGCGGCTGCGCGGGACCCTCATCGCCGTCCCGGTGGTCAACAACGCCGCCTTTGTGGCCTGTCAGCGCGACAGCCCGGCCGACCGCAAGGACTCAAATCGTCAATTTCCAGGCCGGGCCGACGGCTCGTACAGCGAGCAGCTCGCGGACGCGATCCGGTCGTCGATCGAGGCGCACGCCGACTACGTGATCGACGTCCACTCGTCGACGGAGACGTTTCTTGCCCTGTCGCACGCGCTCTACTTCGCGGCGGACACCGAGGTGTCGCGGCGCTCCCAGGCGCTCGCGCGCCGTGCGTGCGTCGACGTGATCTGGGAGAGCTCCGGGGACTACATGGCCAACGCGCTGTACTGTTGGACCGTCCAGCACGGCGTCCCGACCGCGCTGCTGGACGTCGGGGACCTGGACGTCGCGCCGGGTCTCGAGGGGTCGGTCGCCGGCGGACTCAACATGCTGGCCTTCGCCGAGATGCTGCCCGTTCCGGCCCTCGAGGCGCGCGAGCCCTACACCGTGCTCGATCCGCGCTGGGTGGTGGCGGAGCGCGGCGGCGTCGTGGTCCAGTATGTGACGCCCGGCTCCCGCGTGAACCGCGGCGCGAAGCTGTTCGACGTGCTCGACGCCAAAGGCGGGACGCTCCACACGGGCGTGAGCCCCGTGGACAACGCCTTGGTGCTGACGACGCGTCGGCTCAAGCGCGTCGCCCAGGGGGAGTGGGTCATCTCGCTCGGCGCGATCACGCACGACCCGGCGCGTCGCTCCTGAAGCACCCGGCATTTTGAAGAAAAGCGGAGGTGGAGCCGACATGCGGCACATCGTAACCGAAACATTACTGCGCCCGCTCGCACTGGCGGTGCTGGCGGGATTGGCGATCGCGGCCTTCGGCGGAGGGACGCTGTCGCAGGCCGCGGACGCGGTGCACCTGAACTTCCTCATTCCGGAGGGGCCCGGCCAGGACGTCGCGGCGAGGGCGGCCGTGGCCGTGTACCAAAAAGAACACCCCAACGTGAGCGTGACGATCGTCGCGGGCAGCAACGCCAACTACTACCCCAAGATGCTCGCGGCGATGCAGACGACCCCCGACCAGCCGCTGTTCAACATGGCCTACATCAACGCGCCGACGTGGCCGAAAGGGTACACCGCGGACATGTGGCTGCCGCTCGACACGGCGCGCGTGCCGAACGCGCTGCACGTGATCAAGCAGTACCGGCGGGCCCAAGATAAAGGCGTCGGCGTCGGCATCGTCCTGATCGGGCTCTTGTACAATGAGAAGTACGTCAAGACGCCGCCGACGTCGTGGACCGATCTGTGGGCCAACGCCGCCTTTAAGCACAAGGTCGTCCTGTTCGACTATCTATGGGAGTACAACGGCCTGGTCATGGCGGCCAGATTGAACGGCGGCAGCGAAACGAACATTGAGCCGGGCATCAAGGTGTGGAGCCAGCACGCCGACCAGATCCGGGCGCTGATCACCTCGACGGACCAGATGCAGAACCTGCTCCAGACCGGCGACGCGTGGCTGACGGCGTGGCCCAAGGCCAACCAGGCTGTCTGGGCCAAGCAGGGCCTGCCGTTTGCCTTCGCCGTCCCCAAGGAGGGCGCCGTCGCCTTCCCGCTCTTCCTGACGGTTGTCAAAGGATCGTCCCCGGCGCAGGTGCGGGCGGCCCAGGACATCATCAACCTGCTGCTGAGCTCGTATTACCAGGGCCTCTACGCGGCCAGCAGCTACACCTCGCCCGTCTCGGACGAAGTGCGGATTCCGGCCGCGCTGGCCAACGACCCGGCTTTCAGCCAGCGGGTCCTGAGCAAGGCGATCCTGCTCGACGAGGCGGCGATCGCCGCGAACAGCCCGAACTACACGAAGCTGTGGAACGCCGAGGTGAAGTCCAAGCTGTAGGCGGCGCATCCAGGTGGCAGCACGGACGGACGGCGGGGCGGCCGTCGTCACAGGCCGCCCCGCCGTCGTGACACTCGACCGCGTCACGAAGCGTTACGGCGCTACGGTGGCCGTCGCCGATCTCTCGCTGGAGATCCGGCAGGGCGAGTTCTTTTCGCTCCTCGGGCCGAGCGGGTGCGGCAAGTCCACGACGCTTCGCATGATCGGCGGCTTCGAGCGTCCGTCGGCCGGCACCATCTCGATCCGCGGCACGCCGTCGAACGACGTGCCGCCATACAAGCGCGATACGAACATGGTCTTTCAGCAGCTCGCGCTCTTCCCGCACCTCGACGTCTACGAGAACGTCGCCTTCGGGCTACGGGCGAAGCGTGCGCCCGCGCACGAGATCGGGCCGCGCGTCGAGCGCGCGCTCGACCTCGTCGCGCTCGGGCCGTTCAAGCGGCGCGCCGTCCGGTCGCTGTCCGGCGGCCAGCAGCAGCGCGTCGCGATCGCCCGCGCCCTCGTCAACGAGCCCGCAGTCCTGCTGCTGGACGAGCCGCTCGGGGCCCTCGACCTGAAGCTGCGCCTGCAGATGCAGCTGGAGTTGAAGAATCTGCAGCGGCGCGTCGGCACGACGTTCATCTACGTCACGCACGATCAGATCGAAGCGCTGACCATGTCCGACCGGATCGCGGTGATGAACGACGGCCGGCTCGAACAGACCGGCACCGGCCGCGAGATCTACGAGCATCCGAAGACGCCGTTCGTGGCGGGTTTCATCGGAGACACCAACCTGATCGAGGTCGTCCGGCGCGAGCCGGGGCGGTACGCCACGCCGGACGGCGCGCTCGCGTTCGCGCTCCGGGAGTCCGGCGATCGCGCCGTCGTGTCCCTGCGGCCGGAGCGGATCCGCGCCGGCGCGGCCGCGAAAGCGTGCGCGCAGCGCGCGGCGGGACGCGTAATCGACGCCGTCTACGTCGGCGCGGACGTGCAGTACGTGGTGGCCGCGGGCAACACGCGCCTGACCGTCAAGACCCGCGGCGACCAGGTCTTCGCGGCCGGAGAAGAGGTCGAATTGGGCTGGCAGCCGTCGGACCCCGTGGCCGTCGGAGCGGCCGGCCGGTGAGCGCCGCGCCGCCCGCCCACGACGGGCCCGCGTCCGTATGGCGGGACCTCGGCCGACGGCTCCCGGCCGCCGCCCTGCTGCTGCCCTCCACCGTGCTGATGTTGGTCTTCCTGACGGCGCTGGGCATCCTGCTCTCGTACACGGTCCGCCCGTCGGTCACCGTCGCCCACCCGCTGACGCTGAGCGCCTACGCGCGGTTTTTCACCGACCCCTACGCCCGGCTCCTCACCCGGAACACGCTGGTGCTCGGCGCGGTCGTCACCCTCGGCACGCTGATCGTGGGGTATCCGACCGCCTACGCGCTGGCGCGGCTGCGGAATCCGCTGCTGGTGCTGGCGGTCTCCCTCGCGCTCTTCGCCCCCCTCCTCGTCAGCGTGGTGATCCGGGCCTACGGCTGGCTGGTGCTGTTTTCCAGCAAGGGGCTCATCAACTTCGCGCTCGAGCGGGCGGGGCTCATCCGGGAGCCGCTCCGGCTGCTGTACACGCCCTGGAGCGTCGAGGTCTCGCTGATCCACATCCTGATGCCGTTCATGGTCTTTCCGCTCTTCAGCGTGCTGCGCCAGATCGACGTGTCGCTCGAGGAGGCGGCGCACGACCTGGGCAGTGGACCGTGGCAGACCTTCCGGCGCGTGACCGTGCCGCTGAGCCTGCCCGGCGTGATCGCCGGCATCCAGATCGTCTTCAGCCTGTGCATCAGCGCCTACGTCTCCCCGGCCCTCCTGGGCGGCGGCCACGTGCTCGTGCTCGCGCCGGCCATCTATCAGGCGACGATCGACATCGACTGGCCGCTCGCCGGCGTGATGACGCTCGTGCTGCTGGTGCTGTCGCTCGTGGTCCTGCTCGCCGTCAACGTCCTCAGCCGCCGCATCTTCGCCCACGAGCAGACCGGCCGCGCCGGCACGGCGCCGGCCTCGTCGCGCCACCCCGCGATGTACGCGTGGCTCGCGCTCGTGGCCGCGTTCATGGTCCTGCCGATTGCCATCGTGATCGTCGACTCGTTCAACTCCGTCGCCTACAGCGTCTTTCCGCCGCCGGGCTTCTCGCTGCGCTGGTACGAGCATCTGTTCAGCGCGCTCGATTGGCGGCCGGCGCTGCGGAATTCGCTGATCATCGCGTGCTCCGCGAGCACGATCGCGGTCGCCGCCGGCACGCTCGCGGCGTACGCGATGGCCCGCTACGTGGCCTCGGGCCGGGAGTTCGTGCGGGCGATCTTCTTCGGGCCGTTCCTGATGCCGCGGATCGGCATCGGGCTGGCCTTCTTCATCCTGATGCTGCGGCTCCATCTCTACGGCAGCCTCGCGAGCCTCATCGTCGCGCACGCGGTGATCACGCTCCCGTTCGCCGCCGCGATCATGTCGGCCGCGTTCGTGGCGGTGCCGCGCGTCTTCGAAGAGTCGGCGATGGATCTCGGCGCCGGGCCCGTCCGAACGTTCCTGTCGGTCGTCGTCCCGCAGGTGGCCCCGGCGGTGCTCGTCAGCCTGGTGTTTGCGTTCGTCACGTCGTTGGACGAATTGGAGACGTCGCTGTTTCTCGTCCGCCCCGGCAATCAGACGATCCCCATCGCCATGCTGACCTACATGTTCCAGTATCAGGATCCGACGATCGCGGCGCTGGCGTCGCTGCTGGTCGGGATCTCGGTCCTCGCGGTCGCGGCCGTTGTGGTTTTGATCCGGCGGGGCCGTTTCGCGAATACGCTCGCGGCATCGGTGACGGGGACGTGAACGACGTCCTGGGACGCGCGATGCGCGAAGAGCGGTGGGACGCCGTGCTGTTGTCGTCGCCCGAGAACGTGCTCTACGCGTCGGGCGCGCACGTGCACACGCAGAGCCTGATCCGGCGCCGGCAGGCCATGGTCGTCCTGGGCGCCGCGGGCGACGGCGCCCTCATCGTCGCGGAAGTCGAGCGCGGCCTCGCGGCGAGGCACAACCGCCTGTCCCAGCTGCTCGCCTACCGGGAGTTCGAGCAGACGGCGATCGATCTCGCGCTGCCGCTGCTCGCGCCGCTGCTGAAAGCGGGCGGCACCCTCGGCCTGGAAATGGAGCACCTGCCGGCGGGCGACTACGATCGGCTGCGCGCGGCGCTCGGTTCCGTGCGGGTCGCCGCGGTGGACGAGCGCCTGCGCACGCTGCGGTCGGTCAAGTCCGCCGCGGAGCTGGAACTGTACGCTCGAGGGGCGCGCGCTTTGGACCAGGCGATCTGCAACGCGGTCGCGGGCTGCGCCCCCGGCACCCCCGAGGCGCAGCTCGCCGCCTCCATCGTCTCGAACCTCTACGAGATCGCGGGGGCGGACGTGAGGACGGCGGTCGGCCTCGTCGCGAGCGGCCGGAATCTATTGACGACACACCACGTGGCCGACGGCACGCCGATCGAAGGCGGCGCCGTCGCCCGCGTCGGCTGCCGCGCCATGCTCGGCGCCCATCACGCGCTGGTGGCACGCACGGCGCTCGCGGCGCCGCCGCGACCGGGGCTGCCCGATCTTTACGCACGGTTGGTGTCGGCCCGCGAGGACCTGGTCGCGTCGCTGCGGCCGGGCGTCACGGGCGACGAAGTGTACACGCGGGCCGCGCGCTTCCGGACGTCGGTGGGGCTGGAGCTTCGAACCGCCCACGTCGGCCACGGCATCGGCCTCGAATACCAGGAGCCGCCGCGGCTCCGGCCGGGCTCCATGGACGAGGTGGCCGCCGGCATGGTCTTGATCCTGGTGACGGTCGCGCCGGTCCCGAATGTCGGCAATCTCTACTTGGAGGACATCGCCGCGGTCGGGACGTCCGGCGCGACGCTGCTCAGCAACCATGCGCCCGACGCACCGCTGATCATAGCGTAGCGTCCACGACTGCCGGCCCGCTGCGGCGTCGAGCGCGTCCCCCGCACCCACGGTTCAAGGGCCGGCACGTGATGACCGTGCCATACTCCGAAGTCCGCGCCGAAGCCCATGTGATCGATCCCGGCAACGGAGGCGAGGTGGTCTACGTGGTCGAGCAGACTACCTGATTGCCGGCTACCCCTCGTCAAGCAACGCGCACGCGGCGACCGGGGAGCCGTCGCCGCCGACGATGCGCAGCGGCAGCACGGCGAGCGTCAGCCGCCGTCCCAGCACTTCCTTGAGGCCCGGACCGAGGTTTTCCACGATCAGCACGTCGTGCCCGAGCAGGCGCCGGTGGATCGGATGGTCGAACCCCGGCGGCCGGGTGACGACCGGCAGATCGGGCGTGATCGTGTCCGTGCCCACGATGCTCACGCCGCGCTCGATGAGAAACTCGGCCGCGTCGACCGACAGATACGGGTGCGTGCGGTAGTCGTCCCGCCCGAAGCGCTCCGCGTACCCGAAATAGACGAACACGATGTCGCCCCGCCGGATCTCCGGGCGCATCTCGCGCAGCTCCGGCGCGGTCAGCGGCACGGGCCCCTCGCGCGTCGCGTCGAGGACCACCCCCGGCCCCACGAAGCGCCCGGTCGGATAGGCGTCGATCGCCGGCCCGTCGGGGAAGAAGTGGCGCGCCGCGTCGATGTGCGTGCCGACGTGCGCCGCGGTCCGGATCTCCGTGATCGACACGTGAGCGGATCCGCCGGGAAATGTGATCGTGTGCGGCTTCGGCTCGAACACGGGCACATCGTGGTGTTTGCCGTGCGGCATCCCGGAGTACCAGGGCTGAGCGAGGTTCACGCAGCGCGTCGCCATCCGCTCAGCTCTGCCGCTCGCCCGAGGCCGCCGGCGCCACCGCGGCGAGCAGCCGCCGGTACACGTGAACGAAGTCGGCGTCGAGGCCCAGCGCCACGCTGTGGATGCCGCGCGCGACCCAGTCGCGCACCGGCTCGACCTGGGCGGGATCGCGCACCGGAAGATACGTCACGGAGATGATCTTGCCGGCCTGCCGGGCGCGCTCCATCAGCCGTGCCTCGGCCTCCAGCACCTTCGGGTGGTCGCGCTGTCCGGGTACGCCGAGATGGGAGGCCAGCGTGCCGCGGCCGCCCAGCACCATGTCGAGCCCCGGCATCGCGAGAATCGCGTCCATGTCCCGAAGGGCGCCGGGAGTTTCCATCTGGACTCCGAGCAGCACGTGCTCGGACGCCCACGCCGCGTATTCGTCCGGTGCGACGCGTCCATGTCCGTCGAGGCCGGTGAGCCCGACCCGCCGCGCGCCGTGCGGCGGCAGCTTGGCCGCGCGCACCGCGGCTGCGACGTCGGCGGCGCTCTCCACTTCGGGCACGATCACGCCCGAGGCGCCGAGATCCAGCACCATCCGGATCGCCTGCGGGTCCACCGCCGGCACGCGGACAAACGGGGTGATGCCCTCGGCGTGGGCGGTCTGAATCATGGCACGGAGCATCTCCGGACCGATGTGGTTTTCCAGGAGATCGATCCGAACGAAGTCGAGCCCCGCGTGCGCCAGCAGCTCGATCGTGGCCGTCGACGGGATGCGCGCGTAGACGCCGAACGACGGCCGTCCTTCCCGGAACGCGGCGCGAACGCGGTTCGGCTTCAGCATGCCTCCGCCTCCACCAGCACTCCTCGCCCGCCGTCGCGCCGGAGCCGCGCGCCGAGCGGCGCGCTCTGCTCGTCGAGGAAATTGAGGACGGCCTCTGCGCGATCGCCGCGGACCACTTCCGGCTCCCCCAACGCGTTCAGCACGACCGGCACGACCTCGACCCGCGCGATGCCCGCGGCGCCGGCAAGCAGCCGGACGGCGCACGTGAGCTTCGTCACCGGGGCGTGGAGCGGCGCGGTGTTGTACGGCGGAAACGTCCGGCGAAGGACGATCGTGCGGCCCTCGGCGTGCGTGTGGAACACGAAGTCGCCGATCGAGTACAGGATCGGACGGCCGCGGTAGAGCTCCATGCCGTGCAGCATGTGGGCGTTGTGACCGACGATCGCGTCGGCGCCCGCATCGATGAGCGCGCGGCCGAGCGGGCGCTGGTAGGCCGCCAGCGGGCCTTGGTGGGCGGCGATCCAGCCGTTCGGGATTCCCCAGTGCATCGCCACGACGACGAGATCGGCGTCTTCGCGCGCCGACCGGATGGCCCCGCAGGCGCGCTCGACGTCGTCGGGATTGGCTTCCGTCTGCACGTACGGCGACATCCCCGGCACCTCGTCCAGCGTCTCGCTGTCGTACAGGTAGCTCGTCCTGATCCTGATCGGCGCGATCCCGGGGGCGCCGGGACGGGCCGCGAATCCGTGCGGCAGCGTCGTAGCGAAGGACAGGACCGCCACGCGCCTGCCGCCCGCGCGCGCCATCGCCGGAGCCATCGCCGCGTCGAGGTCCCGGCCGCCGCCCGCCGCGGCGATCCCCGCCTCCGCCAGGACGTCGAGCGTCCGCAACAGACCGTCCGCGCCGTAGTCGAGCGCGTGGTTGTTGGCCACGGTGGCGACGCGGCAGCCGATTCGCGACAGCTCGCTCGCGAGATTCGGATCGGCGCGCATCGTAACCAGCTTGCTGGCCGGGGTGCCGCGATCGGTCAGCGCGACCTCGAGATTGATCACGCCGAGATCCGCCTGCTGGAGCAGCGCGTAGGCTTCGAGGGTCGCGGGCCCCGTCGCATCGGCGCCGCTGCGCAGCAGCGGGTGCTCCAACATCAGGTCGCCGGTGAAGCAGAGCGAAACGTGGTCGCCGTCCGGCACGCGGTGTGTCACTCCTCGCGCGGCCACCGGCCGATGCCGGCGCCGCCGCGCGGATCCGACGCGGCGGCCGGACCGTTCGGCGTGAACTCGACCGCCTGATTGCAGCCCATATAGATCGTCGCTTCGATCTCGTATCCCCGGCGGCGAAGCGGCTCGGCGACCGTTTCCGCAAGGGCCGGCTCCACGTAGATCTTCCGTCCGGCTTCGCTGTGGATCCGCGGCGCCGCGAGGGCCGCGGCGAGCGGCATCCGGAAGAGCACCATGTTGAGCAGCGTCTGAAACACCGCGCTGATCAGCCGGCTTCCGCCGGAGGACCCGATCGCGATCCACGGCGCGCCGTCCCGGTAGACGATGGTCGGACAGCCGCCGCCCATGCGCTTCCGGGGCGCGATCGAATTATGATAGCCGCGCAGCGGATTGAAGTGCCCCAGGAAATTGTTGTGGAGGAACCCGAGTCCCGGCGTCGCAACACCGGCGCCCGCGATCGAGCCGATCGAATGCGTGATGCTGACCACGTCGCCGTCGGTGTCGAGCGCCGACACGTGCGTCGTATGGCCGTCGGCCGGGATCCCGCCGGCGTGCCCCGTCTCCAGCGCGAAGTCGCGCCGGATGCCGCGAAGGCGCTCCTTCGACACGAGCCACCCCACCGGGACGCTGACGAAGGCTGGGTCCGACAGGTACGGCATGCAGTCGGCGAAGGCCGCGCGGGTCGCCCAAGCCACCGCCTCCACGTAGTCGGGGCTGTTCCACTCGAGCCGGCCGAGATCCATCTCCTCCGCCAGGTTCAGCATCGTCACCAGCACCGCCCCGTGGGCGGGCGGCGGAGCGGAGTACAGGGTGAGACCACGGAAGGTGCCCTGCACCGGCTCGACAACCTGCACCTGGTACGTCTCGAGATCGTCGGCCGTCACGAATCCGCCCCGCGCGGCGAAATCGGCGGCCATCTCGCGGCCGACGGCGCCGCGATAGAATTCGTCCGGTCCGCCGCCGGCGACGCGCGCGAGCGTCCGGCCGTACTCCGGCTGCCGCATCGTCTCACCGGTACGCATCGGGCGTCCGCCTGGCAGATACCGGTCCCGGGCCGCGGCGTCCGGGCCGAGCTTCCTGAAGACGTCCGGGTAGCCGGGCCGGTCGCCGCCCTCGAACGTGTAATAGGTCTCGAGATACGGATAGACCGGAAATCCGTCCGCGGCGATGCCGGCGGCCGGCTCGAGCAGCGCCGGCCACCGCAGGCGGCCGTCCCCCAGGCCCAGCAGCGCGTCCATCCCGCGCACGAACCCGGGCGTCATGATCGACTCGTAGCCCAGCTGGTTGCGGTCGTCCGCGATCAGATAGCGGCCCGCGCGCTCGCTGCGCCCCATGAACGCCTCTTCAAAGACGCCCGGCTCAGCCCGCGAGCCCACCGCGACGGAGGCGTTGAGAAATCGCGGCGCGGGCCAGCCACGACGCGCGACCATGATGTGCGCCATGCCGCCGAGGCCGCAGCCAAGCGGATTGGTCACGCCCTGCACCGCGGCTGCGGCGACGGCCGCCTCGAGGGCGGTTCCGCCCTGAGCGAAGATCCCCTCACCGGTCTCCGCGGCCGGCGGTTCCGGACAGGCGATCGCTCCTGCTCGCATCGGGTCCGCTCCTAGTCGAGCCTGAGGCTCGGATCGAGTATGTCCCGCAGTTGATCGCCGACGACGTTCACGCTCAGCAGCGTCGCGCCGAGGACGATGCCCGGCAGCACGCCGACCCACCAGTCGCTCTGCAGGTATCCCCGGGCGGTCTCGAGCATGCTGCCCCATTCGGGCGTCGGCGGCTGCGCGCCCAGCCCGAGAAAGCTCAACGACGCGCCCACCAGGATCGCGGCGCCGTATCCCAGCGTCGCCAGCACGAGCACGACGTGCCGGATATTGGGGAGCAGGTGCCGCCACATGATCCAGGCGCCGGATCCGCCCACGGCCCGCGACGCTTCGATATACAGGTTGCTCTTCGCGCCGAGCGTGGCGCTCCGGACGACGCGCCCGACCCCGGGGGTCTGGCCGATGCCGACCGCCACCATCGCGTGGGTCAATCCGGGGCCGAGCAGCGTCACCACGATCAGCGCGAGCAGAATGCCCGGGAACGCCATCAACACATCGACGGCGCGCATGACGACGTTGTCGTACGCGCCCGCATAGTAGGCCGCCGTCACGCCGATCAGCGTTCCGGCCGCGGTGCTGATCACCGTCGCGAGGACCGCGTAGCCGAGCGACGTGCGGGCGCCGTACACGACGCGGCTCGCGATGTCGCGCCCGAACTCGTCGGTCCCGAGCGGATGCACCGGCGAGGGAGGCGCGAGCACCGCCTCGGGACCCATCTGGACGGGGTCATATCGAGCCACGAGTTCGGGGGCGATCGCCACCGCCGCGATCAAGCCGAGGAACAGAAACGCCGCGCGGCTCGCGCCGTTGGAACGCCGCACAAACTGGCCCCACCGCAGGGCGCCGCGGGAGCGCGGCCGCCGCGCGGCCGGGGCGGCTACGGCCATGTCGGGAACCACCCGCGCGGCGTCGCCCCGGCCGTCACGAATACCGGATGCGCGGATCGAGCCACGCGTACATGATGTCTGTGACGAGATTCACGAGCGTGTAGATCACCGCGATCAGCAGCACCACCCCCTGCACGACCGGAAAATCCCGCTGCAGAATCCCGTCGACCACGAGGCGCCCGATGCCGTCGCGCGCGAACACGGTCTCGGTGACGATCGCGCCGCTGAGGAGCGTCCCGAACTGCACCGATCCCAGCGTGACGGTCGGCAGCAGCGCGTTGCGGAGGGCGTGGCGGACGACGACGACCCGCTCCCTCAGGCCCTTCGCACGCGCCACGCCGACGTAATCCTTCCGCAGCACTTCGAGCATCGAGCTGCGGAGCAGCCGCGCGAGCGCCCCCGCCGGATACCATCCGAGCGTCAGCGCGGGAAGGACCAGCGCCCGCCACCCGGCCTGCCCGCTCGTCGGGAACCAGCCGAGCTGGACCGCGAACACCACGATCAACAGGATGCCCGTCCAGAACGACGGCAGCGAGATGCCGACGACGGCGAACGCGGTGACGGCCGTGTCGATCCACCCGCCCCGGCGGACGGAGGCCAGCACGCCTGCGGGCACGCCGACGAGCAAGCCAAAGGCCATGGCCGCGAGCGCGAGCGACAGGGTCGACGGAAGCGCGGCGCGGAGGTCATCCAGAATCGGCCGGCCCGAGCGCAGGGAGCGGCCCAGGTTGCCCACGGCGAACCGCCGCGCGTCGTCCGCGAGCTGCCGGTAGAGCGGCCGGTCGAGACCGAGACTGTGCCGGATCATCTGCAGCTGGGCCGCCGACACCGGCGCGTCCCCCACCATGAGCTGCGCCGGGTCGCCGGGCACGAGATGGATCATCAGCGACACCAGCACGAGCACGCCGGCGACGACGATCGCGCTGTGCAGCAGGCGGTAGCCGATGAACGACCCCATGCGGGCCGGCTAGGCGGGCCGCGCGCGGGCCGCGGGCGCCGGGCTCACGGCGCGAGCGACGTGTCGTAGAGAAACGGGAAGAACCCGGTCGCGTCGAAGCGCAGGCCCTGGACCTTGGCGGATTCGAGCGACACGTTGTCCCGCGTGGTGATGGGCAGCATATAGGCCTTGTCCATCGCGTAGCGCGCGGCTTCCGCGTAGATCAGCTTGCGCTTCGCGATGTTGACCTCGGTCGCGCCCTCGTCGAACAGCCGGTCCAGCGCCGGGTCCTTGGTGAACGAGAAGTTGAAGCCGCCGCCCCCGACGTTGCGCGAGTGCAGGAACGCGGACAGCACGTCGGGATCCGTGCGCGCGCCCGGCAGCGGCGAGAGATTGGACTGGCCCTTGCGCTGATTCTCGTTCACCGTCAGCGCGTCGTAGATGCCGATCTTGACGTCCATCCCGATGCTCCGGAGCTCGGACTGCACGAGCTCCGGGATGCCGTGTTCCCAGGCGTTGAACACGATCACGAGCCGCTGGCCGGCCTTGGTCCGGACACCGTCCGGACCGGCCTTCCAGCCCGCCGCGTCGAGCAGCTCTTTGGCCTTCGCGGGATCGTAATGATAGATCTCGGAGCCCTTGTCGTACCCCCATGTCACCGGGCTCAGCAGCGTGTAGGCGGGGCGGTACGCGCCGTACGACTGGAACGACCCGTAGACTACCCGCGCGATGAGGTCGCGGTTGATGCCCCACTCCATCGCCTGCCGGACCGCGAGGTCGTCCGTCGGCGCCTTTGTCACGTTGATCGCCCAATTGTACGGCGATCCGGGCGCGAGGCCGACGATCGGGCGGAACCGCGAATCGTGCGCCAGCCGCTGGAAGTCCTGCGGCGACACCGCGGTGGTCACCTGCAGCTCGCCGCTCTGCAGCGCGCCCACGCGGGTCGAGGGCTCCGGGATGATGCGGAAGGTCACGCGGTCGAGGTAGGCGGGCCCTTGATGCGTGAACAACGACGGCGCCCAATTGTAGCCGGGGTTGCGCTCCAGCGTCACGTGATCGTTGGGCGCCCACTCGACGAACCGGAACGGTCCGGTCCCGACCGGATTGCGGCCGAAGTCCTGATCGCCGACCTTGCGGACCCCGGCCGGCGAGACCATCCGGTAGAAGAGGCTCGCCGCGTCGAGAAACGGCGCCCACGGCGACTTCAGGTGGATCCGCACCGTCGTCGGGTTCACGACGTCGGCCGACTCGTAGAAGCCGACGGCGCAGCCGCCGCAGCGGGCGCCGAGCGCCGGATTGTGCGTACGGTCGAAGTTGAACTTGACCGCGGCCGCGTCGAACGGCGTACCGTCGTGGAACCGGACGCCCGGGCGCAGCCGGAAGGTGTAGGTCTTGCCGTCCGGTGAGACCGTCCACGACGCCGCCAGCCACGGCTTGATGGTATTGTCCTTCGGATCGCGCACGACGAGCGGATCGAAGATCTGGAAGAACACGATCTGAGCCGGCCGCAGCCCGGACAGATTCGGATCGAGCCGGTCCGGACTTCCGTCGAGCGAGTAGACGAGCGAGCCGCCCCGCTGCGGCGCCGCCGCTGTGAAGCCGAGCTGAGGAAGACCCAAGACCGCCACCAGGACGAGCAGAAGCAAAAGTCGCCGCATCATCTCCCCCTTGTGTCCCCCTGTCTGATCGTGCCGACCGTCCTACCTACCGTTCCTCGTTGGCGTAGCCGTGGTGCGAGGTTTTCCAGGACTCCCATCGGGTCAGATTGTATCTCAAATCTCACAGTCCTGATATTCGCGCCGCGCCGGAGGCTCACATGGCGGTAGAACAGCTTGGTTTTCGAGGATTTCAGACGATCCGTCGTCCGTCGCCGGAACTGATCGGCCGGCTCGCGCGGTTCGCCCCGCCGGACCTCTCCGACGTCATGAATGGATCCTATACGGTCCATCCGGGCATCCACCCCATCTACCCGGTCACGCGCCGAATCGCCGGACCGGCCGTGACCGTGGCCGTGCCCCGCGGGGCCTTCAACGTCATCAAGTTCGGCATGCAGCAGACGCAACCCGGCGACGTCATGGTGGTCAACGCGTGGGGGATCGACGCCTTCGCCGTGTGGGGCGGCAACGTCAGCAAAGGGATGCAGCGCCGCGGGATCGCCGGCGTCGTGATCGACGGCGCGGCGCGCGATCCGGAAGAGGCCGAGGCCGTCGATTTCCCCGTGTTCGCGCGACATCAGGCGACGGCAACGCCCCCGCTCGACGGGCCGGGAGAAGTGAATGTACCGGTCGCGTGCGGCGGCGTGGTGGTCCATCCCGGAGACATCGTCGTCGCGGACACCAACGGCATCGTCGTCATCCCGCCGGCCGCGGCGGACTGGGTGCTGCGGCAGGCCGAAGGCTTGAAGGAGCGCCACGCCCGCGTCCAGCCGGTGCTCGAGCGCGGCGAGGTCACCGCCATCGACGGCATCGTCGACTCGCTGCGGAAACAGGGCTTCGCCATTGACGGTGAGGCACCGGGCTAACCGAGCCGCACCGGCGCTCGCCGCTACCGGCGCGGATACAGCGCGAAGACGATGTCGCCGGGATTCACAGAGACAAATCTGCGGACCGCGGCAACCAACCCTGCGTAGGGAGCGCGCATCTCCGCCACCTGCTCGCCGTGAAGGTTCGTGATCGACGCCAGAACGCTTCCCGCTTCCACGTAGTCACCCAACCGGACGTTGAGCCGCAGCATCCCGCCCACCGGGGCGTGGACGAGTCCCCGGCCGAGCGCCTCGATATTCGGGCTGGGCGTCGCTTCGCCGTCCATGATGCCGAGGTGCCGCAGGAGACGGGTGAGGTGCTCGACGTAAGCGCTGCGGTTCTCCGGAGTGGACATTCCCTGGCCGCCGATCTCCGCCTCGAGCACCGGAATGCCGCGCGCAGCGGCCGCCAGGCCGAGAACGCCCGCCGGCCAGTCTCCTCTGCGAATGCGCGTGAAACCGGCCGCCCCCGCCGCCTCCCAACTCCGCCCGGACACGGCGTCGTCGCCGCCCGGCACCTCCACGTGCGGCACGACCATCCCGGTCGCGTACCAGCTGTGCAACGTGAAGACGAGATCCGCACCGGCCAGGATGTCGCTGACAAGACGGTAGGCCAGCCGTTCCGACGGCGTCCCATCGGATCTACCCGGAAAGGTTCGATTGAGGTCGAGATCGTCCAGCGGGCTGCGCCGTTGGTGGGCCGCAAACGCGGGCGGGTTGGCGACGGGCACCAGCACGACCGAACCGCGGAGCGCGGCCGGGTCGGTCTGCCGGGCAAAGTCCAGCAGCGCCAGCATGCCGTCGGGCTCGTCGCCGTGCACGCCGGCGATGGCCACGAGACGAGGGGTCGGGCGCGATCCGACGATGACCTCCACCGGGACCGTGAGCCACGACCCGCCGGCCAGCGGCGCCACCGCCAGGTCGAACGAATGACGGGACGCCGGCGGCAAACTCGCGACGTCGATCCACTCGGCCAGGCGCGTCGTCATCAGCCGCGGCCGAACCCGGGAGGCCTGCCGACCTCTTGCAGTGCCCGGCTAAACGGTGCGGGGACGGCCTGGGCGCCGCCCCCGCGGCTCATGGAAGCGCGACACCTATCTCCTGGGCGTACGCATTCCCTTCGTCGATGTTGTGCCAGCCCATCTTCCGCGTGCCCGCCTCCAGCTCGTTGATCATCTGGATGACTTTGCGGTTGAGCGGGACCTCCACCCCGTAGCGGTCCGCGACGCACGTCACCAGGAGGTGGTCCGCCTCGCTCTTGCGCCTGCGGTAGGCGATGTCCCAGTGAATGCCGCTCGCCTTTTTTACGTACTGGTAGCCGCCGGGCGGGGTCGTCAATTTGTGGCCGGAGAGGTGCTGGACGAGCCGGTCGTAGGCCGCGAACAGCCGCGCGGTTCCCTCGGGCGTCGTCGGACGGTAGAGCTCCGGATGGAACCACTCGTCTTCGTGCAGCCGGATGCCCGCGGCGTCCGAGACCTTCATCGCCTCGCGCACGGCCGCGCCCGCGAGCCGCTGCACGCGGCGGTCGGCCAGCACCGCCTTCTCGTCGATGAGCGCGGTCGGGACGATCTGCGAATTGTAGACCTGCTTGGTCCACACGCGCCCCACGATGTCGGTCAGCAGCTCGCACTTGTTGGGACCGATGCCGAGGAGACGCGCCGCCTCGCGCACCCTCGGCGTGATGCGCCCGTCGAGCTCGCCCACGTACACCACGCCGGCGTGGACCGCTTCGAGCAATCCGGGGTCGAGGTACGCGCCGCCGTAGTCCGGCAGGGCACCCATGGTGCGCTCGCGCCCGACGGCCTCGGCGATCAGATCTTCGTTCATGCCGTTCTGCAGCGACACGACGCACCCGCCCGGCGCGAGACGCTCCACGATCCCGCGCACGGCGTCCCGAGTCGCCTGCGACTTGCACGCGAGAAACACCAGCCCGTCGAGCGGCTCGTCGAGCTCGGCCGGCGTCGCGGCGCGCTGCGGTCCCACGGCCATCGGCCCGTAGAAGCCGTTGACGCTGATGCCGCGCTCCCGGATCGCGCGGACGTGGTCCGCGTTTTGATCGACGAACAGCACCGGCTCCCCGGCGCGGGCCATGTAGAACCCCGCCAACCCGCCGATGGCGCCGCACCCTACGATCGTGATCTTGGCCATGACCTCCATGACCTCCTTAAGGCTCGAGCACCCACTGCTCCATGTTCCAGCCGTCGCCGTCGTTCGTCGGGTTGCCGACGAGCCCGCGCATCTGGGTCGTCGTGGCCTGCGCCCCGTACAGGTAGTAGATGGGAATCGACGGGAGATCCCGGCCGAGGATCTCCTGGGCCTGCCAGAACAGCTTCTTCGCCGCGGGCTGGTCGATCGTCCGCTCCGCCCGGCGGATCGTGTCCGTGAACTCCTCGCTGGCGTAGAAGTCCTCGTTCAAACCGTTCGGCGGCATCGCGTCCGACGCGTAGAACTGCGAGAGCGAGGGATAGGCCGGCACGATCCAGCGGTGGAACAGCGTGTCGCACTCGCCCTGGAACCGGATCTGCCCGTACACGGTCGGCGAGTAGTTGTGAATCTGCATCCCCAGCCCCACGGCGCGCAACTCCGCCTGGATCACCTGCTGCACCCGGTCCTGCGTCGCGTCGCCGACACTGTTGCAGTTCGTGAACGCGAGCGGTTTGCCGTCCTTGCGCACGATGCCGTCGGTGCCGGGCGCCCACCCCGCTTCCGCGATCAGCTGCTTGGCTTTGGCCGCGTCGTACCGGTACTGCTTGTAGGCGTTCGGGTTATACGCCCACGACAGCGGCGTGACGGGCGGCCCGGCCGGCCGGCCGAGCCCTCCGAGCACGCCGGCCACGATGTCCTGCTTGTTGACCGCGTACGCGACCGCCTGCCGGAGCCGGACGTCCTGGAACAGCGTCCGGTGAAGGTTGAAGTCGAAGTGCATCCAGGCGTTCAGCGGATGCACGACGACTTTGATCCCGGACGCCGACTGCAGCGGCTTGATCTGGTCGAACGGCAGCGCCCAGGCGATCTGCGCCTCGCGGGTGCGCAGCATGTTGATCCGCGTGTTCGAGTCCGACACGAACCGCCAGACGATCTTCTTGATGTGCGGCAGCCCCTTGGCCGCGTCGCGGTAGTTGGGATTCGCCACGGTCGTCAGGTACTGACCGGGCACCCACTCCTGCACGACGTACGGCGCGGTCGTGACCGGCGACCGGTTGTAGGCAGCGTAGGTGTTGATGTCGTGTCCGTCGAGCACGTGCTTGGGCAGCAGGTAGCGGAACAGGTCGCGATAGGCGCCGTACGGCTCCTTGAACCGCGCGACCACGGTGAGCGGATCCGGTGTGTCCACCGCGGCGATCAGCCCCCACCCCGCCCGGCTGTCGACCCGAAACGAGGGATCGATCATCGTCTTGTACGTGAACGCGGCGTCGGCCGAGGTCACCGGTTGGCCGTCGCTCCACTTCAGGCCGGGCTTGAGCCGCCACGTGACGGTCATGGCGTCGGCGGTGAGCTTGACCCCGCCGTTCGTCAGGTTCGGCACCTCGCGGACCAGATGCGGGAGGTACTGCATCTGGTCGTCGGTGGCCTCGAAGCCTTCGACGACGTCCAGCTCCTTCGCCGAGAGCACGTGGGTCGCGTAGGGGTTGAGCGTGTCGGGCTCGATGTAGTAGGCGACCACCATTTGCGAGATCCCGGCGCCGGCCGCCGGCGGCGCCACGGGCCGCGCAACGAGCGCCAGGGCCGGCGCGGCGAAGCACAGCACCGCGAATCGGAGCAGAGGCCGAAGAACATGTCGGTTCATGTGGTGGTCTCCTTTCGCGCTGTGACGGCGGAAGGCGTCCGCCGCCTACTGCTTCGCCCGCACGTCCATCGCATCCCGCAGGCCGTCGCCCAGGCCGTTGACGCTCAACACGCTCAATAGAATGAGCACGCCCGGGAAGATCGAGAGCCACGGCTTGGTCGCCATTGTGGACTGCGCGTTCTGCAGCATGTTGCCCCACGAGGCCGTGGGCGGCTGGATCCCGACGCCGAGGAACGACAGCACCGATTCGGTGATGATCGCGTTGCCCACCGCCAGGCTCGCCGCGACGATCACCGGGGCGAGGCTGTTCGGCAGCGCGTGGCGGAGGATGATGCGCAGGCTGCCGCAGCCCGCCGCCCGGGCCGCCTCGACGTACTCGGTCTCGCGGATCGACAGAAACGCGCTCCGCACGAGACGCGCCGTCCCCATCCAGCCGACGCCGGCGATGATCAGCACGAGGATCTGCGGCGACGGCTTCACCACCGCGGACAGCACGATGATGAGCGGCAGCGGCGGCACCGAGAGCGCGACGTCGGTGAAGCGCATGAGCGCGGCGTCGGCGAGCCGGCCGTAGTATCCGGCCAGCGCGCCGACCGTGGTGCCGGCGGAGGCCGCCACGATCGCGACCGCGATCCCGATCGACAGCGAGACGCGGCCCGCGTACAGCGTGCGGCTGAACTCGTCCCGGCCCAAATCGTCGGTCCCGAACCAGTGGGACGCGGACGGCGCCGCGTCGAGCTGCTTCAAGTCCACCTCGTTGGGCGCGTACCGGGTCAGCAGCGGGGCGGCCGCGGCGGCGAGCGCCAGCACGGCGAGCACGATCCCGCCCGCAAGCGCGAGCCGGTCGCGCGTGAACCGCCGCCACGCGTCGAGCCACAGGCCGGACCGCCGGAACGGCAGGACGGCGGCGCGCACGCTCACCGGTACACGATCCTCGGATCGAGGACGACGTACAGCACGTCCGCGATGAAGTTCGACACCACGATGGCGAACGAGCTCAGCATCAGAATCGCGAGCAGCGTGGGATAGTCCACGCTCGAGATCGACTGGATCAGGAGATTGCCCATGCCCGGCCAGGCGAACACCGTCTCCGTCACGACCGCGCCGGAGACGAGGGCGGCCAGGTCCAGCGCGACGATCGTGACGACGGGGATGAGGCCGTTTCGCAGCGCGTGGCGGTAGACGACGCGCCGCTCCGGCAGCCCTTTCGCGCGGGCGGTGCGGATGTAGTCCTGGCCCAGCACCTCGAGGACGCCGGCGCGCGTGAACCGGCTCCACCGCCCGGCGGTGAACAGCGCGAGCGTCACGCTCGGGAGCACCAGGTGCCGCGCGACATCGCCCCAGCCGCCGCCGCTGCCGAAGCCGGCGACCGGCAGCCAGCCGAAATGAACGGCGATCACGAGCTGCAGCATCAGCCCGAACCAAAAGACCGGCATCGAGATGCCGAGAAACGAGAAGACGGTGATGGCGTAGTCGAACGCGGAGTACTGCCGCACCGCGCTGTAGGCCCCGGCGCTCACCGCGAACGCCAGCGCCAGCACCAGCGCGGTGCCCATCAGCAGCAGCGTGGCCGGCAGGCGCCCCGCGATGAGCCCGGCGACCGGCTGGCCCGAGGAATAGCTGACCCCCCAGTGGCCGGCCGCGTACGCGCCGAACCACCGAATGTACTGCACGTACACCGGCTGATCGAGCCCGAACTGGTGCCGGAGCAGCGCGAGATCGCGGCCGGTGATGAACGGGTTGTTGAGGTAGACGGCGAGCGGGCCGCCGGGAATCGCCTGCAGGAGTCCAAAGAGGATCATCGAGACGCCGGCCAAGAGCGGGACGACGCCGAGCGCGCGGCGCAGCACGAAGGTCGTCATCGCAAACCGGCGTGAATGAGGATGGTACTCAATGCGGGCCTGCGCGCGGGGTCTCCTGCCGCGCCCCGGGGAGGTATTCCGCCGCGTGCGGCAAGAAGTGGCGGAACGCAGCGGCACGAGGAGGCGCGGTCGATGGAGACGGCGGCGACGCTGATCAAGGCGGGACGTTTGATCGACGGCACCGGCGGTCCGGTCCAGCGGGACGTCGCCGTCCTGGTCGAGGGCGGCCGCATCACGCACGTTCGGCCCGCCGCGGCGGCGCCGCCGGCCGGCGACGGGCTCGTGGTGCACGACCATCCGGACTTCACCCTGATGCCTGGGCTTATCGACACCCACGACCACATCGCGCACTTCGGCCACGACTTCCGCCGGCGGTTCAACCTGGCGCCCAGTCTGGCCGTCCTGCAGGTCGCCCGTTGGGCCACCGAGACGCTGCTCGCCGGCATCACCACGTTCCGCGACGCCGCGGGCGCGGACCTCGGCTTGAAGATGGCGATCGACGAGGGATTGCTGGCCGGTCCGCGGATGCTGATCAGCCTCGTGATCATCACGCAGACCGGGGGCCACGGCGACCTGATCCAGCCGTGCGGCCTCACGTCGGACTTTCCGCGGCTGCCGGGCGTGCCCGACGGGATCGCCGACGGCCCCGACGAGTGCCGCAAGAAGGTCCGCGAAATCATCCGGCTGGGAGCCGACTGGATCAAGATCGCCACCACCGGCGGCGTCGGCTCGCCGCGCGGCGGGCCGGCGACGCGGCAGTTCACCCTCGACGAGCTCCGCGCGATGGTGGACGAGGCGCACGCCGCGGGCAAGGGCGTGATGGTGCACGCGCACGGCGGCGACGGACTCAAGATCTGCCTCGAGGCGGGCGTCGATTCGATCGAGCACGCCGCGGTCGCGGACGAGGCGGACATCGAGCGGATGGCGCGCCAGGGCGTGTGGCTCGTCCCGACGCTCAGCGTCACACGCCGGATGAAAGAACGCCTCGACGCCGACCCGCGGGCCCTCCCGGCCTACGTCGCGGCCAAGCTGCCGCTCGTCTTGAAGACGCAGCAGCGCAACTTCCGCCGGGCCCTCGAGGCCGGCGTCAAGATCGCGATGGGGACGGACGCCGGCGCCCTCGGCCACGCGCAGAACGGCCGGGAGCTCCCCTACATGGTCGAGGCGGGGATGACGCCGATGCAGGCGATCGTCGCGAGCACCGGCGCGGCGGCCTCGCTGCTCGGCATGGCGGGCGAACTCGGCACCGTCGAGGCGGGCAAACGGGCGGATCTGATCCTGGTCGACGGCGACCCGCTGGAGGACATCGCCGCCGTCGCGGACCCGGCGCGCATCAAGCTCGTGATGAAGGACGGCACCGTCTACAAATCCCCCGAGCCGGCACCGGCGAAGGTCCTCCGGAGGGCGTAGAATGGCCCGCAAGTGGAACCTCGCGCTGATGAGCTACAAGGAGATCGGCGCGATCCCCAAGGACCGCGCCGTGCTCATGGTGCCGATCGGATGCGTCGAGCAGCACGGTCCGGCCGGGTACACCGGCGCCGACACCGTGCTCGCCGAATATCTCTGCCGGCAGACGGCGGAAGGCCTCGCGGACGTCTACGTCGCGCCGCCGCTGTGGTACGGATACACTCCGTACACCGCATTTCCCGGCACGGTGACGCTGCGCCTCGAGACTCTCGAAGCCCTGGTCCGGGACGTCATCGGAGGATACGCGGCCCACGGCTTCCGCCACATCATCGTCGTGAACAACCACGGTCCGAACGAGGCGGCGATCGAGCCGGTCGCGGCGGAGATGCGCCGGCGGCACGGCATCGTGCTCGGCATCCTGTATCCGTGGCGGCTTGCCGAGTACGTCGGTCGCGGGGTCATCCCGGACGCCGCGAAAGTCTTTGGCCATGGCGGGGAGCCGACGATCTCGGTCATGATGGGGCTCCACCCGGAGGCCGTCGTAAAGGACGGACACGCCGAAACGCGGGGCTACGTGAAGTACGACGGACCGATCGCGGCCACGTCGTACCGCACGGCGGCGTTTCAGGGATTCTCGATCGGCCTGTTCAGCGAGGCCGCGGACGTGCTGCCGAGCGGGGCCAGCGGGGACTGGACCGTGGCGTCCGAGGAGCACGGCCGCGAGATCCTCGACCGTATGGTGACGTACGCGCGGGAGTTCGTGCCGGCGTTTCTGCGCTTGAGTCAGGCGAACCAGGCGGCCGCGGGACGAGACTGACCTCGAGGGGGACGCCGTGGATCTCGGACTGCGCAATCACGTCGCCGTGGTCACCGGCGGCACGCGAGGCATCGGACGGGCGATCTGCCGGTCGCTCGTCGCGGAGGGATGTCACGTCAGCCTGTGCGCCCGCGACCGGCGCGAGATCGACGAGACGGTGGCGGCGCTCAGCGGTCCCAACGCGCGCGTTCGCGGGGACGTCGCCGACGTCACCGTGGAGGGCGACCTCGAGCGGATGACCGAAGCCACGGCGGCCGAGTTTGGCGAGATCCACCACGTGGTCGCGAACGTCGGCGGCATGATCCGCCGGGCGACGCTCGAGGCGACGGCGGAAGACTGGCTGCGTACCTTCGACCTCAACGTCGGCCATTCGATTCGCGCGATCCGCGCGGCCCTGCCGCACATGCGGGCCCGCGAAGAGTGCAGCATCGCCATCATCGCGTCGGTCTCGGGGTCGAAGCCGGGGACCCACGCGCAGTACGGCGCGGCCAAGGCCGCCGAGATCTTTCTCGCCGGGTCGCTGGCGCGCGAACTCGCCTCCCACCGGATCCGCATCAACACGATCAGCCCGGGCTCCATCCTCTTTCCCGGCGGAGGGTGGGACCGGTTCAGCCGGGAACAGGGAGCGCGATTCCAGGCGTTCGTGGAGCGCGAATTCCCGTGGCAGCGGCTCGGCACCGCGGAAGAAGTGGCCGACGTGGTCGCGTTCGTGCTGTCGCCGCGCGCGCGCTGGATCAACGGGACCAACGTGGCGGTCGACGGCGCGCAGAACAATCCAAGCGTGTGAGCCGTGTGTCCCGGATCATGATCGCGTCGAGATCGTAGAGGGGGGACCGCCGTGAAGCGTTCGATCAGCCGTCGCCGTTTTCTCTCCACCGTCGCGCTCGGGGCCGGCGGCGCGATCCTGGCTCCGCAGACCGCGCGCGCGGCCGCGAGACCGGGCGGCACGCTGATCTGCGGCTGGGAGGCCGAACCCGGGGCGTTCGACAACGACATCGACCGCGGCGCGGTCACCCGCACGCTGCTCCACAACATCTACGACCGCCTCGTGGATCGCGACATGACCGTCAAGGCCAACCAGCCGCTGGTGGGCAACCTTGCCACGTCCTGGCAAGTCTCGCCCGACGCGAGGACGTATACGTTCAAGCTGCGGCAGGGCGTGAAGTTTCACGACGGGACGCCGTTCGACGCCGAGGCCGTGAAGTTCAACATCGACCGCGACTCGGATCCGAGCCACAAGTACTACAGCAAAGCCGGCGCCGGCAGCCTGAAGCTGGGGTACGGCGGCCTCGACAGCGTGACGGTCGTCGACAAATACACCCTTCGCATCGTGCACAAGGAGCCGTTTGCCGACTTCCTGCCGGTGCTGGCGTTCGGGACCTATTCGATTGCGAGTCCGGCCGCGATTCAAAGGTACGGCAACGACGACTATCCCAACCATCCGGTGGGCACCGGGCCGTTCAAGTACGCCGGCCGCGAAAAGGGCGTCAAGGTGACCTTCGAGCGCAACCCGGACTATTGGGCGGGGGCGCCGGTCCTCGACAGCTTCATCGTCCACCCTCTGCCCGAAGCGGTCACGCGCGTGACGGCGCTCCAGACCGGCGAAGTCGACTGGATCAACGCGGTCAACCCGGACAGCATGGCCGCGGTCAAGTCCAACGCGAATCTCGTGCTCGACCTGGCGCAGCTCCCGAACACCTGGGGCTACATTCCGAACCACAAGTATCCGCCGACGACCAAGCGCCCGCTGCGCCAGGCGATGAGCTGGGCCATCGACCGCGAGACACTGGCCCGCGACGTGATGAAAGGCCTGGCGTCGCCGGCGAAAGGCACCCACGCCCCGGGCACGCCGGGATACGATCCCAACATCACCGGGTACGGCTACGACCCCGCGAAGGCCCGGCAGCTCCTGGCCGCGGCGGGATTCCCGAATGGCCTGCCGCTCGAGGTCTGGATCCCGGCGGGCGGCGCGGGCTCGCCGTTCGGCATCCAGATGAACGAGTTCATCCAGCAGAATTTCAAGGCGGTCGGGATCAACGCGACGTTTTCGCAGCAAGAGTTCCAGACGTTCCAAAACAACATGGCCAACGGCATCCAGCGCAACGTCAACGCGCTGCAGGTGGGCTTCAGCGTCGACGAGTTCGTCAATCTGCAGCGGATGTTCCGCAGCGACCTCCAGCCGCCCAACGGCAACACGAACCCGGGCTGGTACGGCAACGCCTCGGTCGACAGGCAGTTGAAGAGGGCGCTCGGCACGACCAATGACGCGCAGCGCCGGCAGCTCTACTTCCAGATCGAGCAAACCGTCGTAGACGACGCCGCGTGGGTGTTCGTGGTCAACCAGAAAGCCGCCCGCGCCTGGAACAAGAAAGTCAAAGGGTTCGTGAACCCGAACTCCTACATGTTCACCTTCCGGACGGTGTCGCTCGGCGCCTGAGATGCTTCGGTTCGGCCTCGAGCGGCTGCTGGCCACGATCCCGGTGCTGGTGGGCGTCTCCGTCGTGGTGTTTCTCACGATGAAGCTGATCCCCGGCGACGCCGCGCAGGTGCTGGCCGGGCCGCAGGCCACGGCGGAGCAGGTCGCGCTCATCCGCCAGAGCCTCGGTTTGGACCGGCCGCTCTACGTGCAGTACGCGGCGTGGCTGAGCCGGGCGGTCCGCGGCAATCTCGGACGGTCCATTCAGCTGGAAGCGCCGGTCACCGAGATGGTGGTCGCCCGGCTCCGGAATACGCTGATCCTGGCGATCGCCGCGTCGGTGCTGGCCGTGGCGATCGGCGTGCCGGCCGGCATTCTCTCCGCGACCCACAAATCCTCGATCGTCGACCGCGCGTCGATGGTCGTGGCGCTGTTCGGGAACAGCATGCCGGCCTTCTGGCTGGGCCTGGTGTTCATTCTGGTCTTCTCGCTGCACTTTCGCCTGTTCCCGTCGAACGGCATGTACTCGCTGCGGGGGCCGGCCGGGCTGCCGGATCTGCTCTGGCATCTCACCCTCCCCGCGCTCACGCTCGCCGGCGTGCCCGCGGCGGTCCTCGCCCGGCTCACCCGATCAAATCTGCTCGAGACGCTCGCGGACGACTACGTGCGGACGGCGCGCGCGAAAGGGTTGCGGGAGCCGCGCGTCGTGGCGCGCCACGCGCTGGGCAACGCCCTCCTCCCGGTCGTGACGCTCATGGGCATCCAAATCGGATACCTGCTCGGCGGCTCGATCCTGGTCGAAACCGTGTTCTCGTGGCCGGGGCTGGGGCTGCAGCTCTACGATGCGATCGGCGCGCGCGACCTGCCGCTCGTGCAGGGCGGGGTGCTGCTCGTCGCCACGATGTTTGTGCTGATCAATCTCTGCGTCGACATCTGCTACGGCGTGCTCGATCCGCGAATCCGGTACGGTACGTGAGCGAGAGCGGGAGCATCGCCGCCAGGCCGGCCCTGCTGGGCGCCGATGGGCCGCGCCGCGACAGCCGGGGGTTCAGCGCGCTCGTGTGGCGCCGGCTGCGGCGGGAGCCGATGCTGGCGGCCGCGCTCGCGGTGATCGTCGCGGTGATCCTCACGGCCGTACTGGCGCCGCAGCTCGCGCCCTACGATCCGACGCGCGTGGCGCCCCGGATTCGCCTCGCTCCGCCGGGAACGGCCGGTCACGCGCTGGGGACGGACGAGCTGGGCCGCGACGTGCTCAGCCGGTTAATGTGGGGCAGCCGGATCTCGCTGATCGTCGGTATCGTGCCGGTCGTGCTCTCGGCGCTGGGCGGCACGGCGGTGGGATTGGTCGCTGGCTACTACGGCCGCCTGGACCAGATCATCACGCGGTCGCTCGACGTGTTGTTTGCGTTCCCCGCGATCTTGCTCGCCCTGGCGATCGTCGCGACGCTCGGGCCGTCGATTTACAATGCGATGCTCGCCATCACCGTCGTCGCGATCCCCAGCTTCGCGCGGTTGGTGCGGTCGCTCGTGCTCGGCCTGCGGCAGCGGCCGTTCGTGGAAGCGGCGCAGTCCTTGGGCGCGGGCACCCGCCGGATTCTCTGGCGGCACATCCTTCCAAACACCGTGTCGTCGGTGATCGTCTACGGCACGTTCGAGACCGGCAAAACGATCGTGTTCGCCGCCGCGCTGAGCTTTCTCGGGCTGGGCGTTCAACCGCCCACGCCCGAATGGGGAGCGATGCTGAGCGAAGGGCGGACGGCACTCGCCGGCGCCTGGCACGTCGCGACGATCCCGGGCGTTGCGATCTTCCTCGTAAGTCTCTGTTTCAATATTCTCGGCGACGGCCTGCGCGATGCGCTCGACCCCCGCCAGATTTTGTGAGCAGACCAACCGCGCGGCGGTGAGGGTTCAGACTCCCCGAGAGCCGTCGCCCTCCGCCCACCGCCGCCAGACTTGCTGAAACGCGGCGACGATCCGCGGGTCGAACTGGGTGCCGGCAAGGCCCTCGATCTGCGCCGCCGCCTCCGCCGACTCCTGCGCCGACCGGTAGGGGCGATCGGCCGTGAGCGCCCCAAACGTGTCGGCGACGGCAATGATGCGGGCGGCGATCGGAATGGCCTCGCCGGCGAGATGGCCCGGGTACCCGCCTCCGTCCCATCGTTCGTGGTGATGGCGAACCGCGACCTTGACCGCCTCGGGGATCGGCACGGGCGACAGGATGTGGTAGCCGACCAGCGCGTGGCGCCGCATGTCCGCGCGCTCCTCCCACGTCAGCGGGCCGGGCTTGTCGAGGATGTGGTCGGCGATGCCGATCTTCCCCACATCGTGCAGGAAGGCCGCGATCCGCACGTTGGCGACGCCGGTCTCGTCCAACCCCGCCGCCTCCGCGATGGCCCCGGCGAGATCGGCCACCTGATGGGAGTGGGTCGCCGTGGCGGCGTCCCGCGCATTGACGGCGGAGACGAGCGATTGTACGGCCCCCGCGAACGCGCCGCGCAGCGTGACCTCCTGCCGCTCCAGATCGCGCGACGCCCGGCGGACGATCGTAAACAACGCCACGTACAGGACGAGCAGACCGGTAATCCCGTTCGCCCAAACGGACCAGCGCAGCCGGTTCAGGGCGGCGTTGAGATCGGTCAGGTCCGACACGATATCGTACACGCCTACGGGGCGATGCGCGCCGTCCGGGACGATCGGCACGAACACCTCCATCGCACGCTGGACTTTTTGCCCCGGCCCCGCGGAAAGCGCGAGGATCTGCGACCGGGTTTGCCCGGCCAGGGCCGCCTCGGCAGGCGGGGGCAATGGAAATGTGCGGCCGATCATCTCGGGCGCGCTGCTGTAGAGGATCCGGCCGTGCGTGTTCCACACCGTGACCCGGAGGATGCCGGCCCTGCCGATCAGGCCGCGAGCGGCGAACTCAAACTCGACCCTGCGCGCCGGAGGCGGCTGGAGGAAATCGGCCGTGACCAAACGCGGCGCGAGGAACTCGGACACGTAGACCGCCGCGCTGTGCGCGTGCTGGTCGAGCGCGTACTGTTCCATAAGATGTATGGCGATCGTCCCGAACAGCCCGCCGACGGCGAGCGTCGTGAGCAGGCTCACCAGCGTGAAACGCTGGAGCAGGGTGATCCGATACGCCCGCGTGGATCCCCTCGGCTCCAGGCGTTCGATCGTCCGCTGAACCGATGCGACGAACGCCCGCCCTGAGGGCAGGGGCGTCCCTTCAGGACCGCTCACACCGGCCATGCCTGCTCGGGCACCACGATCGGCCTTCAGTCGTCGTCGCGCGGAGGCTTTGGGCCGGAAGATGGCCCCTCGGTGCTGTCTCCCATTTCGGCGGCCTCCACGGCGCCGCCGCCCGCCTCCAGCTCGGCCTTGCTCGCTTCCCATTCGGCGAGCAGGTCCTCCTCGTCGGCGAAGGCGCGCGCGGAGACGGTGTTTCGGCGGTGGTCGCGCCTCACGATGACGCCGGATGCCGCGCCGAGCGCGGCCCGGTCCTCCGCTTCGATCTCCCCTTGCACGACGGCGGCGTTCGCCTCGATCTGCTCCCTGAGGCGCCGCACGATCTCCGCGCCGTCTCGCAGCAACCCGGCCCAGAGATCCCCCTGGGAATCGGTCGCCCAATCATCGGCGTCTTCCTCGGCTATCGCATAGAGCAGATGAGGGAGCGGCGGGGCCAGTTCGTGACTCGTGTCCATTCTCAGCCCCCGTTAAAGTCCTTCAGTCGATCGTCCGTCGCGACCAGGACGAAGTACGCGCAGTTGCACAACTCCGGCCTGTCCACGCGGGGGGCGGTGCATCGCGCCGCCACGACACCGGCCTGCCCGATCTGATTGTTGTGGCACTTGTCGCACACGTACGTCCCCGTTACGGGCCACGGTAATCCCGCCTTCGCGCGAATCCTGCCCGGCACAAGCATCACCTGCTTTCTTCTGCATTGTACACGCGCGTTCGATGCTGTGCCGGTCGCATCGAGAACTTGCTCACAAACTCCGGGTTGACGGGTGTCTATCGAGGCGTTGTAGGGGGCATGAGACCCACCGGCATGAAACCGCGCACCCGCCTGCACGCGCTGGCAATGCTCTGCTGCGCCGCGATGTTCGGCCTGCCCCTGCCGGTGGACGCCGGCCGGCCGATTCCCCTTCCGTGTGCGGCCGATTTGCTGTTTGTCAGCGACAACCCTGAGGCGGTGCGCGGGACGCGGGGACTGCTCTACGCCGAAACGGAAACCGCCACGTGCGTGAGGCTGCTGTACCATCACGAGAATGCGCGGTCCGATTCTCCGATGGCCATCCAGGTCTGGGCGCGTGACGACGACGATGTTCCGGCGCACCTGGCGCTGACGTTGGGGGCCGGCGGTCCCGCTCCCAACCCGATGAGCGTGGGACACCGCGCCATTCTCCGGTTCTGGCAGGCCGTCCTGTCCGGCGCCGCGACGTCACTGGAGATCGCGCCGCATCAGTGGAAGCCGCTCGTCCAGACGGTGCTGCAGCCCCACGACGTGATCAGCGGCCTCGCGCAGCTTCAGATCATGACCGGCCGGCTCACCATCGTGGTCCTCGCGTACCTCCCGGGCACCTCGGAGGCGGACATCGCCCCCGCGAGCTTTTTCACGCGCGTCGGCACGCACCCGTTCGGCGTCTTCAAATCGCCCTTCATAGAGGAACACCTCGAGGCGCGGTTGGATCAGCCGCGCGGTCTCCTGCTTGCCGGCGCCGGCTATCTCAGCAGCCCGACGCAGGGCTTCATGCTGAAAGGCAACTACGGGGTCGTGTATCATCTCCGCGTCGAGTGCGTCAATCCCTCCGGCCGTCCCATGCTGTTGACCGTCAAATTCTCTCCCTTTCACGGACCGGCGGCCGGCATCCTGATCGTCAACGGGACGCTGGTTGACATCCCGCCGCTCGGCCGTGACGCCGTGCGGGAGATCGGCCGGTTTCAAATCCCTCCCGGCCGTTGGCCGTTGGACATCTGGACGGTGCCTGAGGGTGCGTCCGCCTATCCGGTGCAGCTGGAGTTTGTACCCGGCGGGTAGGAGCGGGCGCACGAAACGCCCGCAGTGGATCGTCGTATCGAGAATCAGTATGAGCCATGACGCAGGACGGCCTCTATCGCAGGGACAGGCGCGCCCGGTCACCGTCCGGTTCGAGCACGGCATCGAACTCCCGCAACAGCTCGGACAGCAGGCGAAACACGCGGCGGGCGCCGTCGCCTGTCGCGAGCTCCGGGAATCCGTTCGCGTCGAGGATGACCGGCACGATCGTGACGTCGAAGCCATCCGGACCTACTCCCAGCTGCACGATCACGGATTCCGGCGCCATGAACGACCGCGGATCTTCGAACAGGAAGTTGCCCGCGCTGTAGAAGATCGGTTTCCGCCGGTACACCTCGATCGGATGCAGGCAGTGCGAGTGGTGGCCGAAGATGACGTCCGCGCCGGCGTCAACGAGCGCGTGCCCAAGCGGCCGCTGGTACTCCGCGAGATGTCCGAGCGAGGGAGACAGCCATTTCTCCGGCACGCCCCAGTGAACGGCGACGACCACGGTCTGTTCTCCCGCGCGCAGCGCGGCGACGCGGTCGCACACCACCTTTTGATCTGCCGGCGACGTCCACGTGTGCACGATCGGCACCGTGCCGGGCTGCTCGACCATGAGATTGATGTCGAGCTCGAACGAATACGTCACGTCGATCGGCGCGATGCCAGGCTTGCCGGGTCTGGCCGAGGATTCGACCGGCAGCGTGCAGGCGACGCTCAGCACGGCCACGGACGCGCCGCCCGCGCGGACGTTGACCGGCGCGAGGGCGCTTTCCAGATCCGGCCCGGCGCCGCAGCACGCGATCCCGGCGCCACGACAGGCCTCGAGGGTGTCCAGCAGCGCCTCCGGACCGTAATCGTACATGTGGTTGTTCGCAAGCGTGACCACGTCCATGCCCATCGCCCGTACGTCCTTGATCACTTCGGGGTCCGAGCGCAGGTTAGACCATTTTGGAACGCGGTGGCCGCGACGCGACAGCGGCATTTCCAGGTTCGCGATCACCACGTCGCTCTCGCGCATCGCCGCGATCGCGCGGTGGAATCCCGGCGTCGTGCCGCGGCCGCTCTCCGCGAACGGCCGGCGGATCATCACGTCGCCGACAAAGCTGACGGTTCCCCGGGCTGCCGGGCTCATCCGACGCCTCCCATCCGCTCTCGTCTGGCCTATGCGTGCTCCCGAGCAGGCGTTGGCCGTGCTCGAACCGTAGAGGCGACAATGATGTTAACTGAGCAACAGCGGGCCTTCCTGCAGCCGCCGCGGCTCGCGCACGTCGCGACCGTCGGGCCGGCCGGCGCGCCCCACGTCGTGCCCCACTGGTATGCGCTGGAGGGCGATGTCTTCTACTTCACGACCGTGACGACGAGGCGGACGGCGCGCTACCTCGCGCGCGATCCCCGCGCGGCCTTCGTCGTCGACGACGCCACGTTCGAAGGACGGCAAGGGATCGAGATCGACCTGACCGTGGAGTTCATTCCCGGCGAGGCGGAACGCGTGGCGTCGGCGCTCGCGCTGCGGTACCTGGGTCCGGTCGGGGGCCCGCCGTACGCGAAGGGGATGATGGCCGACGCGGGGCGGAGCGCCTTTCGGGCCGTCCCGCGACGGATCCGCAGCTGGGGGCTGTAGCCGCCGCTACGCGGCGGGGACCAGGCGGCCCAAGACCTCGTCGGCGAAGAGCCGCATCGGCGTAAGCGGTCCGCCGTCGTCGACCGGCCACAGCCGCAGCGCGAAGTGCGTGATACCCGCCGCGGCCAGCCCGCGCAGCTTGGCGAGACATTCGGGGGGCGTGCCGGACACGGTAAACGCGTCCACGACCCCGTCGGGGATGAGCGCGAGCACGTCGTCCGGCAGTTTCCAATGATCACCGTATCGCACCGGGCCCATCGCCGCTTCCAGCGCGGCCGGCAGCGAGACACCGAAGGTCGGCAGAACGTCCCGGCTGGACAAGAGGATGCCGAACACGACCAGGCGCGCGCGGCGCCAGACGCGCCGGGCATCCGCGCCGATCACGGTGTGGGTCCACGCCGCGAGCGTGACGTCGCTGCGCGTCCGGCCGGCCCGCGCGAGTCCCTTGTCCACGAACGCCATCGCGCGCTCGACCATCGCGGGTGCGGCCAGCCCGCCCAGCAAGACGCCGTCGGCCACCTCGCCGGCCGCCTCGAGCACGCGCGGGCCCCGGCCCGCGACGTAGATCGGCGGCACCGGTACGGGACCGAAGTCCATCCGGCCGTGGAACCGGAAGGGCGCGTCGACCGCCGCACTGTCACCGGCAAGCAGCGTGCGGAGCAGGCGGGCGGTCGCTTTGATCGCCTCGGCCGGGCGCCGCGGGGCGATGCCCATCGCGCCGAAGCCGCTGATGCCGGCGCCGAGCCCGACCACGAGACGGCCGTGCGCCGCTTCCTGCAGCGTCGCCATGCACGTGGCGGTGATCGCGGGATGCCGCACGAACGGGTCGGTGACGCACGGCCCGAGGCGCACCGTCCGGGTGCTTCGCGCCACGGCGGCGAGCGTGACCGTCACGTCCCGGAAGAACCGCTCGTCCGGCACCCACACGGTCGAGAACCCCCGCGCCTCGGCCTCCGCGGCGGCGTCGGCGAGCGCGCGCGCCGGCACCTCGGGGAGCAGCCCCACCCCGACGCTGAGCGGCGGAGCGGTCATCGGACGATCAACTCGCGCGGCGCGTTGGACAGGAGATCGCAGCCGCTCTCCGTCACGACGACGTTGTCTTCGTTCCGAAAGGCGCCGATGGTGAAGTCGTAGATGCCCGGCTCCACCGCCAGCACCATGCCGGGCCGCAGGGGGACCTTCACGCCCGGGCCGATCGACGGCTCTTCGTGCACCTCCATGCCGAGGCTGTGGCCGGTCCGGTGCAGCATGTACTCCCGGTAGCCGCGGCGCACGATCGCCTCCTCGGCGACCCGGTCGACGTCCTCGCACGTCACGCCCGGCCGCACGGCGCGGACGGCCTCCCAGAAGATCTCCAGGCTGGCCTCGTAGAACTGCCGCTGGCGGTCGTTCACTTCACCGATGAAATAGCCGCGCGTGAGATCGCCGTGGTACCCGTTGTAGACCGCGCCGCAGTCGAACGTGACCATCTCCCCCGGCCGCAGGGCCCGGGACGTCGCCGGCGCGTTGAGCATCGCGTACCGCTGGGGGCCGGAGGCGATGCTGAGCGACCGCACCGTGTCGGCCCCCTCGCGCATCATCGTCGTCCCCATCACCACCTGCAGCTCTCGCTCTGTGACGCCTTCCCGCACCGTCTCCAGCGCGGCGACGATGCCGGCGTCGGTGATGCGGCAGGCCTCGCGCATGTACGCGACTTCCTGCGGGGACTTGACCACGCGCAGGTCCCACATCAGCGGGGCGCAGTCGAGCCACGTCGCGCCGGGCAGCAGGCGCTGCAGCTGTCCGTACTGCTCCAGCGTCATGCCGACGCGCTGCCCCCGCGACTGCTCGACGCCGATCCGTCCCGCCGAGACGCGCTTCTCGTCCGCGGCGATCTTGATCAGCTCGAGCGGATCGCGCGCCACGGAGCCCATCCCCGTGCCCCACCCGCGCACGTCGGCGATCCAGCCGGTGCCCTCCCCCTGCCACACCTCGAGGTTGGGCAGCAGCAGCACCGGGTCCGACTCCAGCGGGATGAGCGCCGTGAAGGGCCGGAAGGTGCTGGAGAACAGGTTCGTGCGGTAGCCCGTCAGGTACGTCAGGTTGCGCGGCGCGGTGACGAGGAGCGCGTCCATGCCGGCGGCCGACATCAAGGTGCGCGCGCGGTGCAGCCGCCCTTCGTACTCGGCCTTCGTAAACAGATCGTCCATGTGCCCCTCCGCGAGGCCGCTACTTCGGCGCCATCCAGGTGTCGCTCAGGTCGATGAGCTCGACCGGGGTGCCGTGGAAGGCGTGCACCCGCTTGCTCAGGCCGTAGATGTTGAGCGTGTAGTAGATCTCCTTGGAGACAGCGTCGCGCACGAGCAGAATCGACGACATCTGGTTGTACATGTCGCGGCGCTTCGTCGGGCTGTCGAGGGCCTCCGCCTGATCCAGCATCCGGTCGAACGCGGGGTCGCTGTAGTTCCAGTAGTTGAAGGCCGACTTCGTCTGGAAGTTCTGCCGCAGCGCCTGCGCCGGGTCGCCGGTGATCCAGCCCCACCCGATGATGAACATCTGCGCCTCGTGCCGGGCCAGCGCGTCGAGGTAGGCGCCCCACTCCATCACCTTGATGTTCGCGCGCACGTTGATCTGCTGCAGCTGCTGCTGCACGGCCTCCGCGATCTGCCGGTCGCCGAGATAGCGTCCCTCCGGCGTCCAGAACTGCGTCGTGAGGCCGTTGGCGAATCCCGCCTCCGCGAGCAGCTGCTTCGCCTTCGCCACGTCCAACGGCAGGTCGGCGCACGGCGACGTCGCCATGATCTCCGGCGGGATCAGGCCGCATTTGGCCTCGCGGCCGAGCCCGTTCAGCACGAACTTGATGATCGGGCCCCGGTCGATCGCCATCGCCACGGCCTGCCGCACCTTGACGTTGTTGAACGGCGGATTCGTAACCGTGAACGCGACGCGGACGTCGCGGGTGGACGGGCTCGTGTCGAGGCTCAGGTTGGGATTGGCGCGGATCTGCGCGGCGAGGTTCGCCGGCGGGTTGGAGATCACGTCGACCTGCCCGCCCCGGAACGCCAGGAACCGGGTGCTGTCTTCGGCGATCGGCCGGAAGACGACCGCGTCGAGATACGCCGCGCGGCCCCAGTAGTTGGGGTTGCGCACGATCTGCAGGCGCTGATTCGGCACCCATTCGGACAGCATGAACGGGCCCGTGCCCACCGGGTGGGTATTGATGTCGGGCGCGCCCGGCTGCAGCGCCGAGGGGCTGATGATCGCGACGATGGGGGCGGCCAAGTTCTTTAAAAACGGCGCGAAGGGCCGCTTGAGGTGGACGATCACGCGTGCCGGGGTCACGATGTCGACGCGGTCGACGACGCCGGCGTAGCCGGCGCCGCGGGGCGAGGCGGCCGCCCGCTCGAGGCTCATCTTCACCGCCCGGGCGTCGAAGGGCGTCCCGTCCGAAAACTTCACGCCCTGGCGCAGGTCGAAGCGCCACGAGGTCGGGGACAACTCGAGCCAGCCCACCGCGAGGCCCGGGCGAAGGTTCAGATTGAGATCGAACCGCACCAGCGTGTCGTAGATCAGATTGCTCACGATGATGTCGGTCGCCGCCTTGTAGTTGTGCGGGTCCAGGGTCAGGGCATCGGTTCCCTCGGCGATCGTGAGCGTGCCGCCGCGCGCGGGACTCTGCGCCGACGTCCAGGCCGGCAGGCCGAGCAGCCCGACCAGGATGGCGAGGATCACGGCCGTGAGTCCCGGCCGGTGTGGCCGACGTTGGTACATTTCGAGCACCTCCCCCTCTACGGGTGTTTCGTCTGCGGGACCTCGGGACGGCTCCCGCGGTACGGGCCGATCACGTCCCGGGCGAAGTCTGTGATGAACCGCTCCAGCGTCTGGCCGGGCACGCGCCACGGCAGCACGGCGACCTGCGTGACCCCCTGACGCTCCAGCGCCGCCACGCGCTCGAGACAGGCCGCGGCGTCGCCGGCCATCGTGAAGTGCGCCAGCACGTCGTCCGGCACCCCTTCCGCGGCGCGCGCCATGCTCACGGAGTGCGCGCCGTAGGTCACCGTCGCCAGCTCCCGGCGGAGCGGTTCCGGCACCGCCACGCCGAGCTCGTCCAGCACCGGCAGCGACGACACCAGAACGCCCACGACGATCTTGCGGACCGCGTCCCGCGCCTGCGCCGCGTCCGGGCTGAGCGCGGTGTGCAGCCAGAGCATCGTCTCGAACCCCTCCAGACCGCGGCCGGTCCGTGCGGCGCCCCGGCGGATGTGGCGCATCGCGTACTCGAAGGTCGGCGGCGAGGCCAGCGCGCCGATGATCACGCCGTCGGCGACCTCGCCGGCCAGCTCCAGAATCTTCGGCCCCCGCCCCGCGATGTAGATCGGAATCGAGGCCCGCGCCGGAAAGTCCAGCGCGCCGGCGTGAAACCGCACGATCTGGCCTTCCTGCGTCACGCGTTCCCCGGCCCACAGACGCCGGATCAGCGCGACGGCCTCGCGGATGGCCGCGGCGGGCCGCTCGCGCGCGATCCCCATCGCGTCGAACCCCGAGGCGCCCGCCCCGATGCCGAGAATGCCGCGCCCGCCCGCGAGCTCGTCCAGGGTCCCCATCGCGGCCGCCGTCAGCGCGGGGTGCCGGGTGTACGGATCCGTCACGCACGGGCCCATCCGCACGCGCGTGGCACCCTCGGCGATCGCGGCCATCGTCACGTAGCAATCCCGGAAGAAGCGCTCGTCCGGAACCCAGACGACGTCGTAGCCGAGCGTCTCCGCCAGCACGCCGAGCCGCACGTTCTCGTCGTGCTCGTCCACGGGCGTGAGCCCGATGCCGAATCGCATCATCCGCCTACCGGTAGAGCCTGGGATCGAGGGCATCCCGCAGCCCGTCGCCGAGCAGGTTCAACGCGAGCACGAGGCTCATCAGGCACAGGCCCGGGATCACCATGACGTGCGGCGCGTCGAACAGGTAGTTGCGTCCTTCGCTCACCATCAGGCCCCACTCCGGCACGGGCGGCTGCGCGCCCAGACCGAGGAAACTCAAGCCGGCGATCGCCAGCAGGTCGCCGCCCAGGCCTACCGTGGCGAGGACGATGATCGGCGCCGTGATGTTCAGGAGCACGTGCTGCCGCATCGTGCGGTAATGCGAGGCGCCCGCGGCGCGCGCCGCGTCGACGTATTCCTGCTGCCGGACGGAGAGCACCGCGCCGCGCACCACGCGGATGTACTGCGGCATCTTCGTCAGGCCGACGGCCGCGGCGGCCGTCCACAGGCCGGACCCGAGCACGGCGACGACGAGGATCGCGAGCAGGAAGTACGGGAACGCAAGCAGCAGGTCGGTGATCCGCATGATGCCCCCGTCGAGCCAGCGCCCGTAGTAGCCGGCGAGAAGACCCGGCGGGGTGCCCAGACACAGCCCCAGCGCGGTCGCGACCAGCCCGCCGCCGAGCGTGAACCGGGAACCGACGACGACGCGGGACAGCATATCCCGCCCGAGGGCGTCGCGGCCGAGGATCGCCTGTCCGCCCGGGGGCGCCGCGCGTCCGGACAGCACCTGCGCCGACGGATCGAGGCGCCACACGAGCGGGCCCGCCGCGGCGACGGCGACGATGACGAGCACGACGAACAGCCCCGCCATACCGGCGCGGTCGCGGCGCAGGCGGGACCAGCAGAGACGCCAGAAACCCCGGGCGCGGCCCCTGCGCGCGGCGGACGCGGCGCTCGGGACCGCGGGGCTAGGCGTAGTGGATCCGCGGATCGAGATATGCATAGGCGAGATCGACCGCCAGGTTGATGATCGCGAACACGGCCGCGACGAGGAGAATCGCCCCCCGGATGATGGCGTAGTCGCGGCCCAGGACCGCGGTCAGCAGCAGCGTGCCGAGCCCCGGCAGCGCGAACACCGACTCGGTGAGCACCGCGCCGGCGAGCACCGTCCCAAACTGCAGCCCGACCACGGTCGTCACCGGGATCAGCGCGTTCTTGAGGAGGTGAAACGCCACGATCCGGAGCGCGCCCAGCCCCTTCGCGTACGCGGTGCGCACGTAGTCCGACCCGAGCACGTCGAGCACGCTGGACCGCGTCATCCGGGCGATCGCGGCCAGCGGGAACGCCGCGAGCGTGATCACCGGCAGGACGACCTGGCCCGGCGTGCCCCACCCCGAGACCGGGAACAGCGGGTACTTGATCGCAAACCAGGATATGAGCAGAAGGCCCAACCAGAAGATCGGGATCGACACGCCGCCGAGCACGATCGCCCGCGCGAGGTAGTCGAGCCAGCTCTGCCGCCGCAGCGCCGAGAGGCACCCCACCGTCATACCGGTGAGCGTCGCCGCCGCCAGCGACAGCGTGGCGAGCACGAACGTGACCCCGAACGTCCTCGCCAGCTCGCCGGCGACCGGACGGTGGGTCTGGAACGAGCGGCCGAGATCGCCGCGGAGCGCCCGAAGGACGAATCCGGTGTACTGCGCCGCGAGCGGCCGGTCGAGGCCGAGCTGGTGGCGGAGGGTCGCGACCCCTTGCGGGGTCGCGTCCTGTCCGAGCATCAGCACGGCGGGGTCGCCCGGCGCGAACTGCAGCGCGACGAACACCAGCGCGGACACCGCGAGCAGGAGCGGCCCGAGGGCGAGCACCCGCCGAAACACGTAGGCCGTCACGACTCTCCGGCGATCACGGCCGCGGCCGCGTAGACCTTCGCCGCGGCCACGACGTCGTCGACGGCCACGTGCTCGCGCTCTCCGGCGTCCTCGATCCGGCCGGGACCGAACGCGAGGCTCGGCAGGTTGCGCTCCCGGATCAGGTATCCGGCGTTGCTCGAGAACGTGATGTATGTGTGCTCGGGCGCGCGCCCGAGGGCCGCCCGCACCGCGCGCTCGACGAGGCGCACGATCGGCGCCCCCTCCGGTACCGCGTAGGGAAACATGCCGCTCGCCGCCCGGACGTGTCCGCCGATGCCGCGCCGCTCCCCGGCGATCCGATCCGCCAGATCCTGGAGCGATCGGCCGATCGTCTCCGGCGACTCGCCCGGCAGCACGCGCCGGTCCACCATCACGCGGCAGCGGCCCGGCGTGCGGGGCGGCACCGCGGTGGAGTCCACGGCAAACGGCGCCAGGGTGGCGGCGCCGAGCACCGGGTCCGTCGGAAGCTCCACGCGCTCGAGCTCCAGGACGAAAGCGCCGAGCGCGTACAACGGGTTGGCGCCGTCGCGCGGCCGGCCCCAGTGCGTGGGCACGCCGGTGAACTCGACCTCGTAATGCGCGATGCCCCGGGCGCCGAGCACGATGGCGTTGTTCGACGGCTCGCCCGCGATGCACACGTCCGCCTGCACGAGGCCGGCGGCGTCGATCTGGCGCACGCCTTCGTGGTTGGCGGCGAGGTCCTTCACGACCGCGGCCATCTGCACGCGGCCGGGCAGGGCGTCGCCGTGCCGCGCGAGCGCCGCCATCGCGGCGACCATCGCCGCGATCGACGCCTTGGGCGCGCACGCGCCGCGGCCGTACACGACCGGACCGGTCTTGCCGAACGGCGCTCCGTCCCGCGTCTCACCGCTGTACGGATCCTCCATCGCGCCGGCCGGCCCCGAATCCGTGTGGGTCAGCAGCAGGAGCCCCGGGCCCCGCTGAGATCCGACCTCGCCGACCACGTTCCAGTGGCGGTCGACCGTGACGCGCGCGCCCGCCCGCCGCAGACTCTCGGCGACGTGCTCGGCGACGCGGCGCTCGTCTCCCGTCGTGCCGGGAATCTGCACGAGCGCCTGCAGGGACCGGATGGCCGCCTCGGCGTCGATCTCGGCCGCGACGTGCACGGGATCCAACGACACACCATCTCCTCCGTGCGGGGGTTACGCGCGCGCGGCGCCGGCGCCGCGTGAGCGCGCGGGCGTGCCGCTTCCAATCCTCTGGGAAGGAGATTGCACCGCTAGCGAAAGAGTTCCTGTGTAGCGATGTTCGCAACGCGAGGAGGCGGTTTGACATGAGCCCGAGTGATGGAAGAGGCGCGTCCCCCGCGCGCCCCGGGACGCGGTTCCTGGACTTCTCGATCGATGAATACAAACAGCGGTACGCGAACGTCCAACGGGCGATGCGCCGGGCGAACATCGCGGGGCTCGTGCTCAGCGATCCGTCGAATCTCATCTACCTGACCGGGTATCGAACGATCCTCTACCAGAGCAAGTTCCGGCCGTTCTACGCGATCGTGCCGGCGGACGGCGAACCGGTGCTGGTGCTGCCCAACCTGGAGGTCGGCGACGGGCGGAAGACGTCGTGGGTCGAGGACATCCGGGGATGGGGCAAGGGACTCTTCGCCGACCGGCCGGACGCCCCGACGATCATCCGCGAAGTCGCCGAAGAGCGGCGCCTCCGCACCGGGCGCATCGGGTTCGAGCTCGCGGTGGGCCAGCGGCTCGCGATGACGTACGACCAGTTCGAGGCGCTGCGCGCGATCTTCGCCGACGCGGAGCTCGTCAACGCGGCCGACATCATGTGGAGCGTGCGGGTCAAGAAGTCGCCGCAGGAGATCGCGTACCTGCGCACGGCGTGCACGGCGACCGACGCGGCCTTCGACGCCGCCGTCGAGGCGGCGCGGGAAGGAGTCACGGAGACGACGCTGCAGCGCGTGCTCGGGGTGACGATGATGGAGCACGGCGCCGAATCACCGGGGTTTCTGGTCGTCGCCTCCGGCCCGGACCGGTACGATATGCTCAACCCGTACGCGTCCTCCCGCGCGCTGCGGCGGGGCGACATGCTGAACTTCGACATCGGGGCCGTCTACAAGGGGTACTGGGGCGACCTGACGCGCGGCGTCTTCATCGGGGAGGTCTCGAAGCGCCAGCGCGAGTTCTACGAGGCGGAGTCCGAGATCTTCCACCGCACCCTGCACGCGGTGAAGCCCGGGATCGCGATCCAGGACGTCGACAAGGTCGCCGAGACGACGACGCGCGAGCTCGGGTACGAGAAGTTCATGCTGCACCGGACGGGCCACGCGCTCGGCCTGGACGTCCACGAGATTCCGTCCGTGGCCCCGGGCGACACCACGGTGCTCCAACCGGGCATGGTGATCACGATCGAGCCCGGCATCTACGACTTCGCGATCGGCGCCTTCCGCATCGAAGACACCGTTCTGGTGACCGACAAGGGCTTCGAGACGCTGACGAACTGCAACCGTGAATTGACCGTCCGGCCGTGATCCGGCCGGCGCAGCGCGGCCGGGACAGGCTCCGCACCGCCGCCGGCACCGCGTGAACGTGTTCGACGCCGTCGTTGTCGGCGCCGGGTTCGCGGGATTGTACATGCTCCACCGCCTGCGCGAGCTCGGCCTCTCGGTGCGCGTCTACGAGACGGGGAGCGGCGTCGGCGGCACCTGGTTTTGGAACCGGTACCCGGGCGCCCGCTGTGACGTGGAAAGCTTGGAATACTCCTATTCCTTTTCCGCCGAGCTCGAGCGGGAATGGCGCTGGACCGAACGCTACGCGGCTCAGCCGGAAATATTGCGGTACATCAATCACGTCGCCGAGCGCTTCGACCTCAAACGGGACATCCAGTTTGACACGCGCGTGACGGCCGCGATCTTCGATCACGCCGCGAACAATTGGACGATTCGAACCGACCGCGGCGATGAGGTCACGGCGCGATTCTGCATCATGGCGACGGGCTGCTTGTCCGCGGCGCATATTCCCGATTTCAAGGGTCTCGAATCGTTCCGCGGGCGCACGTATCACACCGGCACCTGGCCCCGCGAAGGGGTCGACTTCAGCGGCCAACGGGTCGCCGTGGTCGGGACAGGTTCGTCCGCCGTTCAATCCATCCCGATCATCGCCGGGCAGGCCGCGCATCTGTTCGTGTTCCAGAGAACGCCGAACTTCAGCGTGCCCGCGCACAACCGATCGCTGCCGCCCGAGGTCATCGCGGATTGGGACGTGCACCGCGCGGAGTACCGGCTGCGGGCCCGGACATCGTCGGGCGGACTTCTCACCGAGCCGGGCGCGGCCTCGGCCTTGGACGTCTCGCCGGAGGAGCGGAACCGCATCTACGAACGGCGATGGCAGCGCGGCGGCTTGGGCTTCACCGCGGCATTCGAGGACATTACCGTCAACCGAGAGGCCAACGAGACCGCGGCCGAGTTTGTGCGCTCGAAGATACGCGCGATCGTGCGGGATCGAGCGGTCGCCGAGAGGCTCCTCCCGCGAGACGTTCCTCTCGGCACCAAGCGCCTCTGCGTCGAGACGGGCTACTACGCGACATTCAACCGGCCGAACGTCACGCTGGTCGACGTGCGATCGACGCCGATCGAACAGATCGGCCCGTCCGGCATCCGGACGTCCGGCGCCGAGTACGACGTGGACAGCATCGTGTTCGCGACCGGCTTCGATGCGATCACGGGCACCTTGCACAAGATCGATATCCGGGGCAGAGACGGCGCCGCGCTGGAGCGGAAGTGGGCGCAGGGTCCGCGCGCCTACCTGGGCATCATGACCGCGGGCTTCCCGAACCTGTTCATCATCACCGGGCCCGGCAGCCCGTCCTTTCTTGCCAACGTGATCGTGTCGATCGAACAGCACGTCGACTGGATCGCCGATTGCCTCGCCTATCTCCGCCGGCGCCGGCTGGCGGCAATCGAACCAACCGTGGAAGCGGAGAACGCGTGGGTTGCGCATACCGAAGAGGTCGCGGACCGCACGCTGTATCCGCAGACCGACTCCTGGTACATGGGGGCCAATATCCCCGGCAAGCCGCGCGTCCTTCTGGCGTATGTCGGCGGAGTCGGCGCGTACAGGCGGAAATGCGATGAAGTTGCCGCGCGGGGCTATGAAGGCTTTACTCTCCTGGCATTCAACTCGTTCACCCTGCCGAAACCCTGACCCGCCGCTCGGTCCTCGTGAAAGGTCGTACGTCATGCTCCACAGCGCGTTGAAGCCGATCCTCGGCGACTTCCAAGTCATAGAATGCTTGCGCGTTCAGCCAGAAGCGGGCGCTGGTGTTGAAGTAGCGTCCGAGACGCAGAGCCGTATCTGGAGTGACGCTTCTCCGTTCGTGAACAATCTCAGCGACGCGAGTTACGGGCACGTGAAGGTCGAGCGCCAACCTGTTCATGCTGATGCCAAGCGGCACCATGAAATCCTCGCGAAGGATCTCACCGGGATGGATCGGTGGAAGCTTACGGGATCTAACCCTGGCCATAGCTCCTCCTAGTGATAGTCGACAATCTCCACGTCATAAGCGTCTCCGTCCCGCCACACGAAGCAAATTCGCCATTGGTCATTGATCCGAATACTATGTTGCCCTTCTCGGTCGCCATGAAGCGCCTCCAAGCGATTACCCGGCGGCGATGCCAAATCGCGCAACTCCGTCGCGATATCGACCTGCCGTAGTTTTCTCTGGGCCGTCCGCTCAAAGGCCTGGAACAGCTTCACACGCTGTCGCGAGTGAAGCTGTTGAGTTGCCTGTGATCGGAAAGACTTGATCACGGCATAAGTGTATAACGCGTCGCGTTACACGTCAAGCATTAAGTATCGGCGACACTGAAGCCGGCGATCGAATTTGGACCCATGACCTGCACATTGCGAACGCCGCCTGAAGCGGATTCCGCCAATCTGCGCACTCCCACGAGAGTCCTGAGGAACGATAAGGGTCTCTCGCTAGCTGTCAACGCCGGATCAAAAGGGCCGATTTATCAACCAACGGTTCACTTCGCGACCGTCTTCAGTGCGGGAATTGAACAGGAGTGGTAGAAATCAACAACGAGAAAGACCTCACCGACGCGTGGAACAACTGGGGGGAGTGGATCGGTGCCCGATCAGCGTGTTCTGTCTCGAAAAATCCGGATCTCCTTTCCGGATGATGATATCTCCGCGGTCGCAGATCTTCTGGAGGAGGACTGTCCAAACACGTGTGAGGCGATATGGCGGCTCTTACCCCTGCGCCTCCAGGCGATCCATGACATCTGGTCCGGGCATCAGGTGTTGGCCCACCTGGACCAGACGTTTGTGCTTCCGCCCGAGAACGCGCTCACCTACCTTCCCGTCCCCGGTGACATCTTCTATTACTACAGGCCCCGCAATTACTTCCGGGGCTCCCCCTATCGAAGGTACGAATCCGCGGAGATAGGCATCGTGTATGACAGGGACACGAGGCCGCAGGGACCGCGAGGGCCGGAAGCCGTGAACCTCTTTGCGAACATCTCTTCCAGCCGGGAGGGCTTCGCAAGGGCGTGCGAAGACATGATCTACCGGGGCCAGAAGACCCTCCTCATCGAGAAGATGGAGTGAGCCGGATGAGAAAATTGCTCTTCGAGCTGGGTGGAACAACGGCCGTGGCCGAGATGCACGACGACGTCGTGCCGAAGACGTGCGACGCGGTCTGGAACATGCTTCCGGCCGAAGGGATGGCCATCCACGCCAACTGGTCGAGCCGCGAGATCATGCTGCATCTTCACGGCGAGAAGATCCTCCGGCTTCCCCCGGAGGGGCCGGCGCGGCGCGGGACCACCGCCCCCGGCGACATCGTCTACTTCTGGCGGTCCCCCCAGATGTCTCGCGGCAAGCAGCTGGCCTACAGCGCCGAGTTCCAGCGCGAGCTGTCAGAGTTCGCGATCTTCTATGGCGACCCGGCCGCCGGTGGGAGGGCCGCGGACGACCCGGCACGCAGCGGCCGCGAGTCGAATTTGCAGGTCTCCACGTTGTTCGCCACGTTCATCGACATCCCAAAGGACTTCGCGCATAAGTGCGAAGAGATCCGCCACAACGGCCTGCAGAAGCTCGTCGTGAAGAGACTCGACAAATGACGAGAGTGAAAATCACGCTGGGGGACGTCGAGGCGTTCGCGGAACTCGACGAGCAGGACGCGCCAAAGACCACGACATGGCTGAAGGAGATGCTTCCGATCGAGCAGCAGGCGATTCACAGCATGGAGAACGGCCGCGAGGTCTACGTCGTGCTCGATGCCGCCGATCGCGTCCCGGAAGAGAATCAGACGATCTACCAGACCGTCGGCGACCTGTTCGTGTACTACAAACCGGCCATCTTCGTGACGCCCGAGTGGCCGAGGCATGTCCGCGACCTTCTCGTCATCGGATTCATCTACGAGCGGGACAGCGCGGTACGGGGCATCGACGGTCCGCTGGCCACGAACCTTGTCGGAAGAATCACTGAGGGGATCGATGCGCTTGCCCATGAGGCCCCGCGGATGCGCCGGGAAGGCATGGGCAAGATGCGCATTAGCTTCGCGTAGATGAACGGACCGGCCTGACGGCCTGATGGTCAGGTTTGGCGTCGGGATGGCGCCGGTGGAGCCGCTGAAGAAAGTGGTCTCGGTGGCGAAGCTGGCCGAGGACCTCGGCTTCGAACACTTCGTCCACGCCGACCAGCGATTCTCGGGCGAGAAAGACGTCTTCGTCACGCTCGCCGCCGACGCGCTGAATACCACGACGATCAAGCTCGGGCCGTGCGTGTCCGATCCGTTCTGCCGGATCCCCGCGATGCTGGCCGCCGCCGTCGCGAGCCTCGACGAACTGTCGGGGGGACGGGCCCTGCTCGCGCTCGGCGCCGGAGGATCCGGTTTCGCCGAGATGCACCTCGAGCGCAGGCACGTGAACCGGGCGCTTCGTGAAACCATCACCATGGCGCGGGGGCTGTTCGGCGGAGAAACCGTCAACTTCGACGGCCGGCTGTTCAAACTGACCAACGCCCGCCTGCGGTTCGACGTACGGCCGGACATCCCGATCCTCATCGCGAGCAGAAGTCCGCTGAACCTCGAGCTCGCCGGCGAGATCGCAGACGGCGCCATCATCGCGACCTACGCGTCCAAGGCGCAGCTGGCGTTCGCGATCGAGCGGGTGAGGGCAGGCGCCGCGAAGGCGGGCCGGCGCTTCGAAGACGTCCGGCGGATTTCGTGGGTCTACACGTCCATATCGGACGACGGACATCAAGCGGTGGAGAACGTCAGGTGGTTCGTGACGCAGGCGCTCGTGAATACCTCGCCGGAGGCCTACCCCGCGATCCTCGAGGGTTTCGACCCGGCGCTGCCGTCCTTTCTCACGCAGTGTCGGGAGAGGGGCCGGGAGGGATTAGAAGCGGCGTACCGTGATCGCACCTATCTGACAGACGAGGTCATCAAGCGGTTCTCGGTCGCGGGCACGGCCGAGGACTGCATCACGAAGATCAACGAGATCGTCTCCTTCGGCATCAACGAGATCTGGCTGAGGTGCTTTTCCGCCCCACGGTCAGAAGTGGAACACGAGAAAGTGATCGTGCCCTTCGCCGAAAAGGTGATGCCGCGCTTCAGGTAGCCGCGTCGACCCTCATCGCATGCATCTCGAGGAGTTTTGCGCGCACTTTGTTGGCGGCGGCGAAGAACTCGAGATGGGACCGCGTCGATGAGTCTCTTGCGGGCGGGAGGTTCACCGGCACTTCCTCCACAATCGCGCCCGGTCTGGGCGACATGACGAAGATTCGATCCGCGAGAAATACCGCTTCCTCGATATCGTGGGTGACGAGCAGCGCGGTGACGTGAAGCGTTCGGATCAGGTGCCCCAGCTCGCTCTGCAGCGCCTCTTTGGTCAGTTCGTCCACTCCGGTGAATGGCTCGTCCATCAGGATGATCGACGGCTCGTGCACGAATGCGCGCGCGATCGAGACCCTCCGCTGCATGCCGCCGGACAGTTCGATCGGATAGCTCTTCTCGAACCCCTTCATGCCGATCATGTCGATGAGCTTGTCGACGTTCCCGAGGTCCTGTTTCTTGACGACCTCCAGCGGCAGTTTGATATTGTCGTAGACGGTCCTCCACCGCATCAGGCTTGAATCCTGGAACACGTAGCCGACGACGAACTGCCCGCCCGCCGTCTCCCGGTGGATGCTGCCGCTGCCGGGACTCTCGACCCCGGCGATCAGCCGGAGGAGCGTGCTCTTTCCGCATCCGCTCGGTCCGACGATCGCGACGGTCTCTCCCTGTTGCACCGACAGCGAGACGTCCTTGAGCGCCTGGACCTCGGCCCCCTTGACGGTCGTGTAGTGCTTGCCGACGTGCTCGAGGACGACGACGGAGGTCATGCTCAACCGGACCGGTACCACGGCATCAGCTGCCGCGCCAGCAGGACCACAGCACCATACAACAGCAGCCCCAGCACGGTCAGGATGGTGAACGCTCCGAAGGCGGCCACCGTGTTGAACGTGTACTGGGAATTCAGAATGAGAAAGCCGAGGCCGCTGTTGGAACTCACGAACTCCGCGACGATCGCCCCGACCAATGCGCCCGACACCCCGATCTTCAATCCGTCAAAGAAGTACGGAAGCGAATTGGGGAGCCGCACCTTGTAGAAGATCACCGCCTTGCTCGCGCGCAGCGACTGGAGCAGGAAGATCAGGTTGCGATCCACGTCGGTCAGCCCGGTGCTCACGTTGATGACGATCGGGAAGAACGTGAGGATCACGATGAGCAGGATCCTCGACGTGTTGGTGAAGCCCAGCAGAATGTAGATAATCGGGGCGATCGCAACCTTCGGCAGCACCTGAAGCGCGACGATGTACGGCATCAGGATCTTGTTCAGCGTTGCGGACACCGTGATCACGAGCGCGATCACGAAGCCCACGAGAATGCCGATCACGCAGCCTGTGACGGCCTCGTTCAGCGTGATCAGGGTCTGGTGCACCCAATTGATGCGGCCGTCGAAGAAGACCTGGGCGATCGCGGAGGGCGATGGGAACAGGTACGCGGGGATCCTGAACAGCCGGACCGCGAGCTGCCACAGGACGATGCCTACGATAAACGAAAGGACCGGCAGGCCGTAGTCGGCCAGCCCCGGCAGGCCGGCCCGGCTCGCTCTGCCGCTCGACGCCACTCCCCCGGACCCGGCTACGGGTGCTCGGCGAACCGGTTCGTGTACAGTGTGGTCGGGGTGAAGATCTTGCTGATCTTGAACATCGTCCTGAGCTCTGGAAGCGTCGCCGACACGAGCTGCGGATCGAACCACCCCAGCTGGGCGGGCTTCATCTTCTGCACCGTCGCGGCGTCCAGCCCGTACTGCGCCTTGAGCGCGACCTTCCACTCCGCCAGCGTTTGATCGTAGTCGCGCCCCGGATTCTTGGCGATGAAGTCCTTGATGCATTGCTCCGGGTTGATCACGCAGAGGTGGAGGCCCTCGTTGAGCGAGGCGGCGATGGCGCCCGCCACCGCGGGGTCCTTGTCGACGAGGCTCTTCTGCACCACCACGGCGCCCAACGGCGAGGGCATGTGATAGTCGCCGAAGAGGAAGGATCCGACTTTCTGGCCCTGCTGCTGCGCGACGATGTCGAGGCTGGCCAGGCCCCTGGCGAACTCACAGATGGCATCGACCCGCTTCTGCATCAGCGCAGGATGGAGCGCGCCGAAGCCGATGTTCTGTACCGTCACTTTATCCTTCGCGATCCCCTGCTTCTGGAGAAAGATGTCGAGGTATTGTTCGGACAGGCTGCCGGTCGGAACGCCGATGGTCTTGCCGGCCAGGTCCGCGGGCGACTTGATGCCGCTCGAATTCAAGAATATCAACGCGACGGGATTTCGTGGTTCGTTGCCGGCGATGCCGATGAGCGGAGGTGCGCTCGGGTTCTTGTCCGCCAGCAGCATCTCGTCCAGGATGTCCCCCTGTACAAAGGCGCGGCCCGTCCTGTCGGCGGCGACGGCTTGAACGGCCTGGGACGTGCCTTCCAGGATGACGAAGTTCACCTTGAGGTTGTGCTTGGCGAAGAATCCCTGCGCATCCGCCGCCCAGTCCTGAGGCGCGCTGCTGGTGATTCCACCCACGTAGTCGTTGACCGTCACCGGTATCGACGGACTGGAGAAGCCGGTGCGGTCCGCGACGGCTACGCCGATCATGACCACCACAACCACGATCCAGGCTGCGATACCTCGATGCATCCCCTTCCCCCCTGTTCCCTGCGTCTCCGCGAGGTATGTACCTCAAGAGGCTGCGACATTCCTGGAGAAACGAGGCCCGCGCGGGCCCCGGCGAGAAGGTGACGCGCTGAGAGACGCCGGACCCGGGGTGACCGACGATGGCGCTGCCGTTCGAGCTCGCGGAATACGAGGCACGGATCGAGCGCACCCGCGCGGCGATGCGCGACGCCCGCCTCGATCTGCTCCTGCTGTTTCATCAAGAGAGCCTCTACTACTTGTTTGGCTACGATCAGATCGGCTACTGGGTGTACCAAACGGTCGTGCTGCCGGCCGACGGCTCCGCACCGACTGCGATCTGCCGCGGGGCCGACGCATTGATGATCAGGGAGTCGCCGTTCATCAACGAGATCCGGCCCTGGGTTGACGACAGCCACGTGAATCCCGGCGCCTTCACGGTCGACATTTTGAAAGAGCGGCACGGGCTGTCGGGCCGCCGGCGCATCGGCATCGAGAAGAAGAGCCACGCCCTGCTTCCTTATTATTACGACCTGCTGCGGGAGCAGATCCCAGACGGCGTCGACCTCGTGGACGCTTCCGACCTCGTGACCGAACTGCGGCTCACCAAGTCGCCCGCGGAACTCGCCTACATGCGCCGCGCCGCGCAGATTATGGACCGGGCCTTTACGGCGGCCTTCGAGGCCGCCCGCCCCGGCGTGCGCGAGTGTGATGTCAACGCGGCGGTGCTGTACACGCTCTCAACGCTCGGCGCGGACTATCCCGCCGTGGCGCCGCCGATCGCCTCCGGCCCGAGAACGTTGACGCAGACGCACGGCGCGGCGACCGAGCGCGTCATGCAGCCCGGCGATCCCTTCACGATCGAGATCGGCGCGCCGTACAAACGCTACCACGCGGTCGCCGTCCATTCCGGGCACCTCGGCGAGCCCGCGTCGGAGATCCGCAGTCTCTATAACGGTCTGCGCGAAGGCATCGAAGAAGGCCTGGAGATGATCCGGCCGGGCCTCCCGGCAGCGCAAGTGGCGACGCGCGTGGTCGACCGGCTGGAAGCGCAGGGGTTGTCGCGCAGAGGACGGCATGTCGGCTACGGCATCGGGATCGGCTATCCTCCCACGTGGCTCGACAATCTGCGGATCAAAGAGACGGATCCCCATGTGCTGCGCGAAGGAATGACCTTCTTTCTGTTCGCGGGGGCGCTGACGAAGGGCGGCGACCTGTGTCTCTATCTCGGTGAGCCGGTCGCCGTCGCGCCGGACGGGTGCGAACGCCTCAGCGCCCTGCCCAGAGAGCTGCGGCTGATCTGATGGCGACCACCCCGACCGCCGTGCTCGCGCGCTACACTGCCACGGCATCGCTCGACGGCGTACCCGCGCCGGTCGTTCAGAGAGTGAAAGAACTGATTCTGGACCATCTGGGGTGCGCGCTCGGGGGGAGCCGCACACCGCTGGCGCGCGCCGCGGCGGACGTGGCCGGCGGTGGCGGCGGCGCGACGGTCGTCGGCACCTCGATCAAGGCGGCGCCGGGCCCGGCCGCGTTCGCGAACGCCATGGCCGCGAACGCGTTGGACTACGACGACACCGGACCGACCGGCCATCCCGGCGCGACGATTATCCCAGCGGCGCTCGCGCTGGCGGAGACGCGGCGCTTACGCGGCGACGCGTTCATGCTCGCGGTGCTGGTCGGATATGAGGTGTGGGCGCACATCAGGGGCGCGATCCAGCCCAGCTGGGAGCGCCGGGTTCTGGTCTACGGCAACGGGGTGACGCAGACATTCGGGGCGGCCGCCGCGTCCGCGCGGCTGCTCGGCCTCGACGTCGAGCGCACGCTGTGCGCCTTCGGGCTCGCCGGCGCCTTCGCCCCGCTGCCGCACGACGGGAAGGTCGGGTGGGACGAAGATCGGGTGTCATGGGTCAAGGACAATGTGGCGTGGCCGGCCGAGGGCGGCCTCCGCGCCGCGCTGCTGGCCGAGCGCGGGTTTGGGGCGACGCGCGAAATTCTCGACGGCGAGCGCGGTCTCTGGATCATGGCCGGGTCCGACCGCTGCGACTTCGACCGGATGATACGCGGGGTGGGCACGGAGTTCGACCTGCTCGGCGTCTCGTCGAAACCGTACCCGTGCTGCCGGTGGCTGCACTCGACCGTGGATGCGCTGCGGCAGGTGATGACCGCGCACCACATGGAGCCGCGCGAGGTCCGCCGGGTCACGGTCCGGTCGATGGCGCCGCTCGTCGACTGGTTTCAAATCCGCCGGCCGGCGACCATGGTCGACGCCGAGTTCAGCGTCCCGCATGCCGTCGCGATGACGCTGCTCGGGCGGCCGCGGCCCGACTGGTGGCTCGAGGCGAACCGCACGGACCCCGCAGTGCTGGCGCTGATCGACCGCGTCGCGGTCGAACTGGATGAAACGGCGCAGGCGGAGTACGCGCAGAACCGCAACTCCGCCCGGATTCCGTCCACCGTGGCCGTCGAGACCGCCCGGGGCACATTCGAGCACTCCCGCAAACTGTGCCACGGAGGGCCGGACGATCCAATGACGTGGCAGGAGATCGAAGAGAAATTCCGCGAGCTGGCCGAGCCGGTCATCGGCGGCCGGCGCGCGGCCGCGGTGTTGCAGATGGTCACTGAACTCGAGGCCGTCGGCTCGCTGGAAGAGCTCACCGGAGCGCTTTCCCGAGCCTGACCGAGCCGTCGAGCCGCGCTGAACCCGCGCCGCCGCCGGCATCTTCAAGGAGAAGCGCGCCGAACCGGAGAAACAGCGGCCACCTCGACGGCCGTCGCCCAGCGCACGGCCGTTCCGGTCTCGCACTCGCTCCGATCACGGAAAGGGGGAAGGGTATTGGCGAAGCAGTTCATCCGTTCATTCGAAGGCGCCAAGCTGCCGTACCGCCACCACGCCAACGGCATGTTCTCGATGGCCATCCGCACGAAGGGCGACTTCATCTTCTTCCGCGGGCAAACGGGCTACGACATCGAGGGCAACTTTGTGGGCGAAGGCGACGCCGGCGCGCAGGCGGAGCAGGCCTGCAAGAATATCAAGCAGCTCGCGGAGGAAGCGGGCGGCAGCATCAAGGACGTCTGCAAGCTGACCGTGTACGTGACCGACGTAAAGTACCGCAAGGCGGTCTACGCGATGATCGACAAGTACTTCGAAGGCGTCAAGCACTGCAGCACCGGGGTGGTCTGCAGCGGCCTCGCGCTGCCGCACCTGTTCGTCGAGATTGACGCGTTCGCCGTCATCGATCGCTAACTCGGGGGTGCTCGAGATGGATCGAAAAACAGGCATGCTGAGCCGGAGACGCCTCCTGCAATACGGCGCCGCGACCGCCGCGGCGGCGGCGCTCCAGCCGGTCACGCTCGCGGGATCCGGGGCGGCCTCGGCCGCTCCAAAGCGCGGCGGCACGTTGAAGATCGCCTGGGCAAGCTCGCCGCTCTCCATCGACCCGGCCTACGCGGTATCCGGCGACGAGTACATGATCACCGCGGCCATTTACGACAACCTCACCCGCGTCGACGAGAAGTTCGTGGTGCACCCGCAGCTGGCGAGCGGCTGGAGTTCGAACGCGCATGGCGACGTGTGGACGTTCAATCTCCGGCGGGGTGTCAAATTCCACCACGGGCGCGAGCTCAACGCGCGCGACGTCGTCTTCACCTTCGAGCGCATTCTCGATCCCAAGAACGGCTCGCCGGCGCGCACCTCGGTGGGCCCCATCGACAAAATCGAGGCCGCCGACGACTACACCGTCCGCTTCCGGCTCTCGATCCCCTACGCGGATCTGCCGATCTCCCTCGGCACGACGTACGCGCGGATCCTGCCAGCCGACCGGGCCGCGCTGATCAAGACCGCGCCGTCCGGCACCGGCCCCTTCCGCCTCGCCGAGTTCCGGCCGGGGGCCTATACCCGAATGGTGCGGTTCCAGAACTACTGGGATCCCGGCCGCCCATACCTCGACGAGTTGTGGGAGGTCAACATGCCGGCCATGGCCGCTCAGGTCGCGGCGTTGACCGGCGGCTCGGTCCACGCGATGTTCGAGGTGCCGGCGTCGTACATGCCGGCCCTCCAAACGCCGGGCGTGTCGGTGGTCTCGGTGAAAAGCCCGGGGTTCCAGCCGCTGACCATGAACAACGCGGAGAAGCCGTTCAACGACGTGCGCGTGCGGCAGGCGCTGAAGTACCTCGTGGACCGCGACGCCCTGATCAAGGCCGTCTGGCAGGGGCACGCGAGCACGGGCGAAGACCATTCGGTCCCAAGCTTCAGCCCGTACTACGCGGCCACGACGCCCACCCACACCTACGACGTCGCCAAGGCGAAGTCGCTGCTGGCCGAAGCCGGGTATGGCTCCGGGCTCAACATTGAACTGTGGACGTCGAACGAACGGGTCGGGCTGCAGGAACTGGCCGTGGCCTACCAGCAGATGGCCGCGCCCGCCGGGGTGAAGATCGACGTCAAGAATGTGCCGTGGTCCGTCCACGTCGCGACCGTCTACAAGAAGAAGCCGTTTTACGCCAACAACTGGTTCGGACGCGCGAGCATCGACGAGACGCTGTACCCCTACTTCCGGACCGGCGGCGGCTTCAACGACGCGTACAGCAACAAGGACGTCGACACGCTGCTCGACACGGGCCGGGCGACGACCGATTTCAAGAAGCGGAAAGAGTTCTACGCGCGCGCGGAGCAGGTCATCCACGTCGACGGTCCGTGGGTCGTCCCGTACTTCACGATGTACACGGCCGCGATGCGCAGCAACGTGAAGGGCGTCGCGGTGCATCCGCTCCGGTGGTGGGACTTCCGGGAGGCCTACTTCGAAGGCTGATCCCCGCCGCCTGCAGTGCGCAGCCTGGGGTTCATCGCCCGCCGCTTGGGCGCGCTGGCCGTGGTGCTGGCGGTCGTCTCGGTGCTCGTGTTTGCCGTCGTGCAGCTCCTGCCCGGCGACGTCGCGACGGAAATCCTCGGCACCTCGGCCACGCCGGAAGATCTCGCGGCCCTCCGGCTGAAACTGGGACTGACGCGCCCCGCGCCGGTCCGGTACGCGGAGTGGATCGGCGGCGTGGTGCGGGGCGATTGGGGGCAGTCCCTGCTCTACCAGATGCCGGTGCGGCCGCTCGTCCTCGAAGGGCTGGGACGGTCCGCGGTGCTCGCGGGGCTCGCGCTCCTCATCGCCGTGCCGCTCTCGATCGGGCTGGGGGTCGTCGCGGCCCTGCGGCGCGACCGACCGCTCGACCACGCAATCAGCACGCTCACGCTGATCGCGCTGTCGCTGCCGGAGTTCGTCTGGGGCACGCTGCTGATTCTGCTGCTGGCCTACCGCTTCCGGATCTTCCCGCCGTCGAGCATGGTCGACCCGCAGGCCTCGCTGGCGTCTCAGGCCGCGCGCTTCGTGCTGCCGGTGCTGACGCTGATCCTCGCGCTGCTGGCGCAGATGACCCGCATGACGCGCGCCAGCATGATCGACGCGATCCGGCAGCCGTTCACGGAGGCCGCGCGCCTCCGAGGGCTGCGGCCGCGCCGTGTCGTGGCGCACGCGCTGCGCAACGCCCTCCTCCCCACCGTCGGGATCGTCGCCCTCAACGTCGGCTTCCTGCTCGGCGGCATCGTGATCGTCGAGACGATCTTCTCGTATCCGGGACTCGGCCGGCTGCTCGTCGACAGCGTGAACCACCGCGATGTGCCCATGCTGCAGATGGCCACGCTCGTCGTCGCCAGCGCCTACGGGCTCGCCAACCTGGGGGCCGACATCGTGTACGCGTACTTGGACCCGCGGATCCGGTACTGAGCCGTGGCCGAGCTCCTGCCTCCCGCCGCGAGCCCCCTGCCGGTCGGTCCCGCGGCCGCGGCGCGCCGGTGGATGGCGCTGCGCCGTGCCGCCGGTGCCCTTCGCGGGTCGAAGGCCGCGACGGTCGGGGCGGCGATCCTGGCCGTGCACCTCGTCCTAGCGGTCCTCGGGCCCGCGCTCGCACCGTACCGGTACACCGAATTTCACATGACGCACCTGCTCGAGGCGCCGTCCCGGCAGTTCCTCGCGGGCACGGACCAGTTCGGGCGCGATCAGTTAAGCCGCGTCATGTGGGGAGCGCGCGGCACGCTCACGCTCGCCGTCGTCAGCACGGTGCTCGGTGAAGCGCTCGGCGTGACGGTCGGCCTCGTCGGCGGGTACTATCGCGGCGTCGTCGACGAGGTCCTGATGCGAACGATGGACGCGCTGATGGCCTTTCCGTCGATCCTGCTCGCGATGCTGATCCTTACGAGCCTCGGCCACAGCCCGACGTACGTGGTCATCGGCATCGCCGTCGTCTTCATGCCGCGGGCCGCGCGGGTGCTGCGCGGCGTGGTCCTGAGCCTCGCCGCGTCCGAGTTCGTCGACGCGGCCCGCGCCCGGGGCGAGCGCGGATGGTACATCCTCTTCCGCGAGTTGCTGCCCAACGCGTGGACGCCGATTATTGTGGACACGACCATCCGCTTCAGTTACTCGATCCTGCTCGCCACGTCCCTCGGCTTCCTCGGCCTGGGCGCCGCGCCGCCAAGCCCCGACTGGGGCCTCATGATCAACGAGGCGCTGCCCTTCCTCAACCAGGCGCCCTGGCTCGCGCTGCCGCCGGCGGTCGCGATCTCGAGCGCGGTCGTGGGCGCGAACCTGCTCGGCGACGGCATCCAGGCCAGCCTGAGGCCAGAGTAGCATGGCCGCCCGGGCAGCACCAACGGGAACCACCACCGGGACGCCGGTCCTGGACGTGCGGGACCTCGAGGTCGTCTACCGGACGGCGCGCGGTCCGGTCAACGCCGTCCGCGGCGTGTCGTTCGCCGTCGCGGCGGGAGAGATCTTCGGGCTCGTCGGCGAGTCGGGCTCGGGGAAGAGCACCGTGGGGTTCGGCGTCATGGGCGCGCTGCGCCCACCGGCCGCCGTGCGGGGCGACGTGCGCTACCGCGGTGAGCCGCTCCTCACCAAATCCCCGGCCGCGCTGCGCGCGCTGTGGGGGCGGCGGCTGTCGATCGTGTTCCAGAATCCCGGCAGCACGCTCAATCCCGTCCTGCGCGTCGGCGCCCAGGTCATGGAGGTGCTGCAAGAACACGAAGGACTCGACCGCGCGGCTGCCTTCACGAAGACCGTCGAGCTGTTCAATGCGGTGCAGCTCCCCGATCCGGCCGGCGTGGCCGTCAAGTATCCTCACCAACTCAGCGGCGGCCAGCAGCAGCGCGTGTCGATTGCGATGGCGCTGGCGTGCGATCCGGATCTGCTCGTGATGGACGAGCCGACGACGGGATTGGACGTCACGACCGAAGCCCGCATCCTCCAGCTGGTGCGGTCCCTGCGTGCGCGCACCGGCGCGGCGATCCTCTACATCTCGCACAACCTGGCGGTGATCGCGCAGCTCTGCGACACCGTCGGGGTCATGTACGCCGGCGAACTGGTGGAGACGGGGCCGGTCGCCGATGTCTTCGCCAGGCCCACGCATCCCTACACGCTGGCGCTGCTCCGGTGCCTGCCCCGCGTGGACGCGCCGTCCGCGCAGCGATTGCTGCCCGCGATCGAAGGCGCGCTGCCCGATCCGGCCGCGCCGGTAACCCACTGCCAGTTCGCGCCGCGGTGCGCGATGGCCGAGGACCGGTGCCGCCGGGAGCCACCGCCGCTGGTGGAGGCCCGGCCGGGCCGGGCGAGCCGGTGCTTCTTCTGGGAGAAGGTCCCGGGGCCGGACACGGTGCCTCCCGAAAGCATCCGCGCGGCGAGCCGGGCCGTCGACGCGGGAGCGGCCGTGCTCGAGGCGCACGGACTCACGCACCAGTATGGGACGCCGGGACGCCGCCTCGCTCCCGGACTTGGCGCCCCGCCACTTCGGGCGCTCGACAACGTGTCCCTCACGGTCTTCGGCCGGGAGGCTCTCGCGATCATCGGCGAGAGCGGATCGGGCAAGACCACGCTTGGCCGCTGCCTCGTCGGGGTGCTGCAGCCGACCGCGGGCGAGATCACGCTGCGGGGCCGCGCGCTGCCGCGGCGTCCCGAACGGTGGACGCGGTCCACGCGGCGCCACATCCAGATTGTCTTCCAGAATCCGGACCTGACGTTGAACCCGCGCCGGACCGTGTTCGAGGCGGTGGCCCGGCCGCTGGAGCTGTTCGGCGGGGGCACCCGCGAGGACCGGCGCATACGGGCAACGGCGCTGCTCGAGGCGGTCAAACTCGGCGCGCGGTATCTCGACCGGCTGCCGCATCAACTGAGCGGCGGCGAGCGGCAGCGCGTGGCTATCGCGCGCGCCTTTGCCGCCGATCCCGACATCGTGGTCTGCGACGAGCCGACCTCGGCGCTCGACGTGTCGGTCCAGGCGACGATTCTCAACCTGCTGGTCGTTCTTCAAGACTCGCGCGGGGTTTCATACGTGTTCATCTCCCACGACCTGTCGGTGGTGCGGCATCTCGCGGATCGCGTAATGGTGATCTATCGCGGGAGCGTGGTGGAGGAAGGGCGGACCGAAGACGTGTTCGGCTCGCCGCGCCACGAATACACCAAAGCGCTGCTCGCGGCGGTGCCGACCTTCAAGACGCGGGCGGAAGCCTAAGGGGCGCGCAGCGCTTCGAGCAGCTGGTCCACGTTCGGTCGTTCGTCGAGTGACAGCGTGATGGCCTCAATCGCTCGGACCGATGCCGGCGGCAGCGTGCGGGCGGCGAGATCCCGGTATTTCGCGATCACCTCAGCGTCTGGCAGTGGGTTCTCGGGCGCGCCGCGTCCCACGTCCACGTGTCCGGTGTGCGCCTGTCCATCGGTGGTCGTGATCGTGATGTAGGGCTCAGTGCCCTCCGGCAGGGTCGTATCGACGCGCATGTCGACCTTCGCCATCAGCGCGCGGGTGGCGCGATCCGTGAGCCACTTATCTTCATACTCGTCCAACAAGGCCCGGCCGGTCATCAGGGCGACCGCCACGCTGTACGGCAGGCTCATCTGGGCGGCCAGGCGGGTCTCGGGTGCCCGGTCCCCCAGCATCTGCATGTCAGCCGCGGTGCACCGGATCGCGACACCAGCGACCCGGTCGGGGGCCAAGGTGTGGCGGCGCCGCAGATCGAGCACGGCGTCCAGCGCGCTGTGCGCGCCGCGGCAGCAGGCGTATGGTTTGACGCCGCTGCGCATGATCTTGAAATCCGTCCCCAGCCCCTGCGTGAGCCGCTCCGGCTGGGCGTCGCCCCGCGCGTAGGTGTTCAGGAATCCGCCCCACTCAGCTTCGAAGACCTGCGACGGTCCGGTAAACTCTTCGCTTGCCAGCACGCCCGCGACCACGCCCGACTCGGCGGCGCGCCCGGGATGATAACGCTTGCTCATCGCGCCGTCGGCGAGAAACGCCCACGTCCCCCCGGTGAAGGTGCCCGCCAACCCGAGCGCCCACGTCGTGTGGCGGGCGTCCAGATTCAATACTTTGGCGACCGCGGCCGCGGCGCCGAAGCTCCCGCACGTCCCGGTCGAGTGCCAGCCGCGTCCGTTGTGGGCTCGATAGCCGCCGGCCGCCTCCATGACCCGGAGCGCCACGTCGTAGCCCACGACGATCGCCTCGAGGACGCGGGCCCCCGGGACTCCGCGGCCCTCGCACACCGCCAGCACGGCCGGGAGGACGACGGCACCGGAATGATCGCACCCGCCGAAGTCGTCCAGTTCTTGGGCATGCGCGGTGATGCCGTTGACCAGGGCCGCGCCCGCCCGCGTGGTGCGCTGCGCGGTGCCCCACAACGTCGACGGCCCGTCAGGCGCCGCCAGCGTCCGGACCGCGCGAATCGCCGCCTGGCCCTCCGCGGTCGGCACGCCGGCGAGCGCCGCGCCCAATGTATCGAGTGTCAGGATTTTCGCGTGGGCGAGGACGGCGGCCGGCACCTGGTCAAGGCGCAGCGAAACGCCGAACTCGGCGAGTTGCCCGGCGCGCGTCGTCGTCGCGGTCCCGGTGGACGGCACGGCCGTCATGCCGAGAGCGCCCCGGCGGCGCGCTCGAGCCCCGCGATCGCCGCCGCGATCTTGCCGGTCTGCTGCGCGTGCCAGGCGGCGTGCCGGTCGGTCGCCTCGCCGAGCACGCGGATGTGGTCCGCGGCGTGGCGCGGGTTGGCGCTGCCCTCGGTGACCCGCGTCTCGAGGAACGCGCGCGGATCCAGGATGCGGTGAAGATCCGCGGCGCCGAGCTCGATGTCGCGCCCGGCCATCTCCTGCGCGGCGCGGCGGAACAACTCGACGGAGGCGTCGGCCGGGCCCTGTTTGGCGTCGGTCGAGTACTTCACGAAACGCCCCACGACATGATGCGCGGTCCGGAAGGGCAGATCGAACCGGCGGACGAGTTCGTCGGCCAGGTTGCTGGCCGTGCTCCAGAACACGCCCGCCCGCTCGGCCATCACGTCTGCGCGCACACGCAGCGTCCGCACGGCCTCAGCCAGCAGGCGGAGCCCGGCGCGGGACGCGCGCAGCGCCTCCGCCAGGGTGTCGTCCCCGAACATGGCGTCGAGATCGGTCGAGAGCACGCCTCGCTGCGCACACATCATCGACGGCAGCCACCCGGCCGCCTGCCCCGCGAGGGCCTTCACCCGTTCGAGCGCGTGCGGGTTCTTCTTCTGCGGCATGATGCTGCTCGTGCCGGCCAGGCCGTCGGCCACTTCGACAAACGAGAATTCCCACGACGACCAGACGTAGAGGTCGGTCGCGTGGCGGCCCAGGTTGCTCATCAGCAGCGCAAGGGCGGCGACGCCTTCTTCAAGCACATCCCGCGCGAAGACGCCCGCGTCGGAGGCGTTCACCACGAGACCGTCGTGCCCGAGCAGTTCGGCCGTCCGGCGGCGGTTCACGGGCCACGACGTGCCGACCAGCGCGGCGCCGCCAAGCGCGTTGAGGTTGGTGCGAGCGAATGTGCCCTCCAGACGTTGAAGATCGCGCTCGAAGATGCTCGCTTCGCGGAGCAGATAATGCGCGAACGTGCCCGGCTGCGCGTGCTGGAGGTGCGTGTACGCCGGCATGATTGTCTCGGTGTGCTGTGCGGCCAGCGAGAGCAGCGCGCGCTCCAGCGCGATGAGATCGGCGATGGTGCCGAGGAGCGCGTCGCGCAGGTAGACGCGGTCCGCGGCGGCCTCCTGGTCGTTGCGGCTGCGGCCGGTCTGGAGCCGCCCCGCGATGTCGTGACCAAACTGCTGCTCGAGGTAGCGTTCGATCTGCACGAGGTACGAGCCCGACCGCGGCTCCCACGGAAAGTCGTCGGGACCGAGATCCAGGACCTGCCGCAGGCCCCGCAGCAGCTTGGCGCCGCGCTCGCGGGTCAGCATCCCCTCCTCGACCATCATGACGGCGTGCGCGAGGTCCACCAGCGCGTACGCGCGGAACCGCTCGCGAAACATCGGCAGCCTCGGCATCTCGTCATATTCGATCAAGACGTCGCTGCGCGGGCCGAGCCGAGCTTCTTCGAGAAAGAGATCCTGCTTCACGGGTCACCTCGATCGTCCTCGAGCGGGTGCCGCTCTATTCGATGGGTGAGAAGCGCAGTCCCGTCCGCTCGTCCCCACCGGAGGTGGGCGCCACCGACGGGCCGTAGTGTCTTGACCGGAACAGCCAACTTTGGAGGGCATCGCATGCAGCTGGGCGAGCGGGTCAGTGGAGCGGTTGAGGCGCGGCGCGAGGAGCTGATTCGGCGCTGCCAACGGCTGCTCCAGATTCCCAGCATCGACCGGGAGAGCAGCCCGCCCGGCGACACGACAGAGGTACACCGGTTTGCGCGCGGCGATCTCGACGCGCCCGGCGTGGAGCAGTCAGACGTCACCGTGCGCGAGGGCCTCCCGAATTTGATCGCAACCGTCACGGGCGCCGGCCCCGGGCCGCACCTCGTGCTGAACGGCCACTTCGACACGTACCCGCCCGGCGATCGCGGCCGCTGGACCCGCGACCCGTTCGGCGGCGAGCTCGTCGACGGCCGCATCTACGGCCGCGGCGCGATCGACATGAAAGGCGGCGACGCCGCGCTGATGACGGCCTTTCTCGTCATGGCGGAGCACCGCCGGGACTGGCGTGGGCGGATCACGCTGACGCTCGTGTCGGACGAGGAGACCGGGGCAAAGTTCGGGTCTGAGCACCTGGCGGCAAACTGTCCGGAAGTGCAGGGCGACATGGTGCTGAGCGCCGAGCCGAGCGGCGCGAGCCTCGTCCGGTTCGGCGAGAAGGGCGCGAGCCGCCTGACTTTTACGGCCCGCGGGCTCTCGGGGCACAGTCCGGTGCCGAGCATGGGCCGCAACGCGAATCATCTGCTGATGGATTTCTTGACCGATCTGCGGGGCCTCGCCGGCCCGTACGCCGGTACGCCGCCCTGGCTGCGCGAGATGGCGGCGAAGATCGGTCCGACGTTTGACGCGATGTTCGGATCCGGCGCGGCGCGGTATATCCTCGAGACGACGGTCAACGTCGGAGTGCTGCGCGGGGGCGAAAAGGATAGTCTGATCCCGTACCACGCCGAAGCGTGGGTCGATATCCGCATGCCGTTCGGGTTCACGCACGCCGAGGTGATGAACGAAGTCCGCGCTCGGCTCGAGCGGCATCCGCATATCGAGTGCGAGGTCCGCCACTGGCGGGATCCCAACTTCACAGATCCGGCGCATCCCCTGGTGCGGACCATGGTGGACAGCGTCACCGCGGTGCGAGGTGCGCCCGTAGAATTGAGTTGCTCGTTGGGCGGGACAGACTGCCGGTTCTGGCGGCGGCGTGGCACGCCGTGTGTCGTATATGGGCCAACGCCGCACAATATCGCGGCGCCAGACGAGTACATTGAAGTCGCGGATCTAGTCAATGTCACCAAGGCGCATGCGCTGACGATGGCGAGGCTGCTCGCGTGATCGTGCGTTAATTCCTGACTATCGCCGGCGAGCGGATTTGAATCGATGACCTGCGCATTCCGAATGACCCCGAAGCCAATGTTCGACAATCTTCCGACACTTCGAAGGCTCAAAGAACCAGTGAATCGGCAAGAGTTCTTTCCGGCGGATCTCGCCGGTCATAGCTCGCCGCCACGGGTGGACGTCGACGGCGGCGCCAACGTAGCTGCGGCCGCCGGGGACATTGTCTTTGCGCCTGTTATACTAACCAGGGACAGCCCGCACGATGCGAGCGCGGTGGTGTCTCCTTCGGCCAACAACACACCGGCTTCTCCGAGGTTTCGTGCAGCGACTCCGTCGGCATCGAAAAACCACGATAGACATACAGAGAAGAGGGGTGCCGTTGGTGCAGCTTCACGGGTATCTCGCAGATCCCCCGTGCCGGAATCCCGCATTGCCGGCATGAATAAGGATCAACCGCCAACCTTCACGCTCGACGATCTGGAAGAACCCATTCGGGCGGAACTTTTCAGCCTGGAGCGGCTGGAACAGCACGCGGAGAGTCTCGCGGCGGCGCAGACTGTCACGAACGACACGGACCGGGGCCGTCCGCTGACCCCGCGGGTGGCAGAGAACGGCCGCGTGCTGCTGGACTCGTATCGGGTGATTGCGCCGGCGATCCGGGACGAGTATGCGGTCGTGCCCGCGGCTGAATGGCTGGTCGATAACTTCCACATCGTCGACCAGCAACTCCGGGAGATCGCAGACGATCTGCCCGCCGGCTACTACCGCGAACTTCCGAAGCTCGCCTCGGGGCCCCTGCGCGGGTATCCGCGCGTGTATGGTCTGGCCTGGGCCTTTGTGGCGCACACGGACAGCCGTTTCGATCCGGACACGTTGCGCCGCTTTGTGACGGCGTACCAGCGGGTACAACCGCTCACCATCGGCGAGCTGTGGGCCGTGGCCATCAGCCTCCGCGTGGTGCTCGTCGAGAACCTGCGAAGGCTGGCCGAGCGCATCGTGCGGAACCGCACCGCGCGCCAGGACGTCGACATGCTAATTGACAGCGTGATCGGCGCAAACGGGCACGCTCCGATCTCACCGGACGCGGCCCTCCGCCGCGCCGAAGGAACGCCGCTCGGCACGGCCTTTATCGTACAGCTGGTCCAGCGTCTGCGGGATCTCGGCCCGAAGGTGGATGTTGTCCAGCGCTGGCTCGACCAGCGGGTGGCGGCGCTGGGGACGACGGCCGACGACATTGTCCGGACCGGGCACCAGGCACAGGCTGCGATGACCGTCACGGTACGGAACATCATCACCAGCATGCGTTTGATGACGGACTTTGATTGGGCCGAATTCTTCGAGAGCGTCAGCCTGGCGGACGAAATACTTCGGCACGAAACCAACTTCGCCCAGATGGATTTCGCCACGCGGGATTCGTACCGCCATGCGATCGAGGACCTCTCGCGAGGATCGCGGCATTCGGAAATCGAGGTCGTGAGACGTGTGGTGGGCCGAATCACACGGGCCCTCCCAGAGCCGTCCGGCGACGGCCCGCCGCGCGAGGACCGCGCCGATGCGGGTTATTACCTGATTGCCGGGGGACGCCCGGCGCTGGAGCGCGAGCTCGGTTACCGCCTCGTCTGGCGAGACCGGCTCCTGCGCCTCTATTTGCGAAGCGCGGTGCCGGGCTACCTCGGGTCGATTACCCTCCTTACCGCCCTGATCGTGCTGCTGCCGCTGCTGTACGAACGGAACGCGGGAATCGCCGCGTGGGGGCTCTTGCTGCTCGGCCTCCTCGCCGTCGTGCCGGCTTCCGACCTGGCGATCGCGCTCATCAACCGGGCCGTGACCCACTCACTCAAGCCGCACGTGCTGCCGCGGCGGGAGCTGCGCGACGGAGTCACGCGGGAACTGCGAACGATGGTCGTCGTGCCCGCGCTGCTCACGGCCCAACATCAGGTGGAACAGCTGGTGGAGCGGCTGGAGGTCCACTACCTGGCGAACCCGGACGAGGAACTGCGCTTTGCGCTGCTCACCGACTGGCTGGACGCGCCGGCCGAGAGCCTCTCCGGTGACGACGAACTCCTGGCCGTCGCGGTGGACGGCGTCGTGAAGCTCAACACACTCTACGGTCCCGCGTCTGACGGCGGAGAGCGCTTCCTGCTGTTTCATCGGAAGCGTGTCTGGAACGAGCGCGAGGGTACGTGGATGGGGTGGGAGCGCAAGCGAGGGAAGCTGCGCGAACTGAACCGGGTGCTTCGGGGCGGCGCGAACACGACGTTTCTGCCGGTCGGCGGACGCCCGGTGCACGCCCCGTCGGGTGTTCGGTACGTCATCACCCTCGACACGGACACGCGTCTGCCGCGAGGCGCGGCGCGTCGTTTAATCGGGACCATGGCGCATCCACTCAATCAGCCGAGCTTCAGCCCGTCCGCCGGGCGCGTCGTGGAAGGCTATGGGATCGTGCAGCCGCGCATCAACCCATCGCTCCCGGCCGACCACGAGGGATCGCTGTTCCAGACCATCTTCTCGGGCCCGCGCGGCATGGATCCGTATGCTTCCGCGACGTCGGACGTCTACCAAGATTTGTTCGGAGAAGGCTCGTACACCGGCAAGGGAATCTACGACGTCGATGCGTTTGAGACGGCCTTGGCGGGCAAGATGCCGGATAATGCGCTGCTGAGCCACGATCTCTTCGAAGGTATCTTCGCGCGGGTTGCGCTGGCGTCAGACATCGAGCTGTTCGACGAGTTTCCTTCGCACTACGAAGCGGCGGCGGCCCGGCAGCATCGCTGGGTGCGCGGCGATTGGCAGCTGCTGCCGTGGGTCTTCGGACGGAGGCGCGCAACGTCGGGAGAGCGGCGCGCGGTCGCGATTCCCGCGATCGGCCGCTGGAAGATGATCGACAATCTGCGGCGCTCGTTGTCCGCTCCGGCGGCATTTTTCACGTTGGCCGCCGCCTGGCTGCTGCCGTCGGCCGCGGCCTGGGTGTGGACGGCGTTCATCTTGGCGACGATCGCGATCCCCGCGCTGCTGGCCTTCGTCATCGGATTCACGCCCCCTCGTCGAGGTATTTCCAGGCGCACCTATGTTCGCGCCGCCCTCACCGACCTTTCGGTCGGCGCGTCCCAGATCGGGCTTACGGTAACGCTGTTGGCGTCTCAGACATGGCTGATGTTGGACGCGATTCTGCGCACGGTGGGGCGTATGTTGATCACCCGCCGGCGTCTCTTGGAGTGGGTGACTGCGACGCAGACCGGGTCTGGGGGCGATCCGGCGCTCTCCGGAATCTATGCGCGCATGGCCGGCGGCGTGGTGCTTGCGCTGGCGGTGCCGGCGGCGGTGGCTGTTGAACGGCGCGCGGAGCCGGCCGCGGCGCTTCCGTTCATCGTGCTTTGGATCGCGGCACCCGCGGTCGCACGGTGGATCAGCCTGCCGCCGAGGCGCACCCGGGTCGAGCCGCTCTCCGAGACGAACGCTCGAGGGCTTCGAGTGATTGCGCGCCGGACGTGGCGTTTCTTCGAAGTATTCGTGACTCCGGCGGACCACGCGCTGCCTCCCGATAATTTCCAGGAGAATCCGAAGCCGGTCGTGGCCCATCGAACATCGCCGACGAACATGGGGCTGTATCTCCTGTCCACGTTGGCGGCGCGCGACCTGGGCTGGCTGGGTACGGCGGACGCCGTTGCGCGACTGGAAGGCACTCTCGAGACCATGAGCCGGCTCGAATCGTTTCGCGGGCACTTCTACAATTGGTACGACACGCGTGAACTTCGTCCGCTCGATCCCAAGTATGTCTCCTCAGTGGACAGCGGCAACCTTGCCGCACATCTCCTCGCCCTCGGGAACGGTTGCCGGGAACTGGTCCGGCATTCCTTTCTCGGACAGCGCGCGTTCGCCGGCCTGAACGACACGATTGCGCTCTTGCGCGAAGCGCTCGGCGGGGTTGCGGAGACGTCGCGCACGCATATCGTCACCCGGAAGCAGCTCAGTAATGCGATCGACGCGCTGGTCAACTCGCTGCAGCCGATGCCGGTCACTCCCGTCGAGTGGGCGGCGCGGTTCATCGAGCTAAGGACGCGTGCGCACACCATCGCCGACATCGCTCACGCCCTCGCTCAGGAACGCGGAGACGCTCCCGACTCCACGTTCTGCGCGTGGGCGGATGCCGTCGCGGCATGCGTCGAAAGTCACACGCGGGACGCGGCGATGTTTGTTCCGTGGATCCGGCTGGATTCCGGCGAGAGTACCGCAATGACCGCACGTTCTCTGCGGCGATCGCCGGACTGGGCATCGATCGAGTCGTTGTTTCACCCGCTCCCTGCGCTCGCGGACATTCCGGAACGCTTCGACGGAGCATTGCGGGAACTTGCCGCATTCCGCGCAGGCCTGCTCGACCAGGCATCCGCGGCCGCCGACACCTTGGGATATGTCGACGCCCTGGCAGACGCCGTCCGGCGCTCAGCCGACGATGCGGCCGCGCTCGTTCGCCGCCTGACCGCGATTACAGAGCGGGCGGAGACCATGTTCCGGAAAATGGACTTCAGCTTTCTGTTCGATCATACGCGCCGGCTTGTGTCCATCGGGTATCGGGTCACGGACGGCGCCCTGGACGCCAACTGTTACGACCTGCTTGCGTCCGAGGCGCGCCTCACGAGCTTCATCGCCATCGCCAAGGGCGATATCCCGTCGTCGCACTGGTTTCGTCTCGGCCGGGCGCTCACGCCGGTGGGCCACGGGTCCGCGCTCATCTCGTGGTCGGGCTCCATGTTCGAGTACCTCATGCCGCTGCTCGTGATGATGTCGCCGTCCGGCAGCCTGCTGAGCCAAACGTGCGAACTGGCGGTGCGGCGGCACATTGCCTACGGCGCAGAGCGCCGCGTGCCCTGGGGCATCTCGGAGTCGGCGTACAACGCGCGGGACTTGAACCTCGAGTACCAATACACCAGCTTTGGGGTGCCGGACTTAGGGCTCAAGCGCGGACTCGGTGAGGATCTGGTGATCGCACCATACGCGACCGCGCTCGCGTCCATGATCGATCCCAGCCAGGCGGCGCAGAACTTTGAGCGGATTGCCAAGGCCGGTGGAACGGGGGCGTATGGATTTTACGAAGCGCTCGATTACACGCGGACGCGGGTGCCCGAAGGGGGACATGTCGCGATCGTGCGCGCGTACCTGGCGCACCATCAGGGCATGTCGGTGGTCGCGCTCGCCAACGTGCTCAACGATGGGGCCATGCGCACCCGATTCCACGCGGACCCGATCGTGCAGGCGACCGAGCTGCTCCTGCAGGAGCGTACGCCGCGCGACGTGCTGGTCGCCCGGCCTCGCGCGGAAGACGTCCCCGCGGCGGCGCACGCCGGGACGCACGCGGTGCCGGTCGTGCGCCGATTCACGACCCCGTACGACGCGGTGCCCCGGACACATCTCCTGTCAAACGGACGCTACGGGGTGATGATCACGGCGGCCGGCTCGGGGTCAAGCCGCTGGCGCGATCTCGCGATCACGCGCTGGCGCGAAGACGCCACGCGAGACTGCTGGGGTACCTACATCTTTTTGCGCGATGCGCAGACGGGTCAGTCTTGGTCGGCGGGCTACCAACCCAGCGGCGCCGTCCCGGATGCCTACGAAGCCCGGTTCACCGAAGACCGCGCCGAAATCACCCGGCGGGATGGCGCGCTGGCCACGACGCTCGAGGTGCTGGTGTCGGACGAGGACGATGCGGAAGTGCGCCGCGTATCGATCACCAATCTCGGCGCGCGCACACGTGAAGTTCAAATCACGTCATATGCGGAGCTTGCGCTGGCGCCGCAGGCCGCCGATGTGGCGCACCCCGCGTTTTCCAACTTGTTTGTGGAGACGGAGTTCGTGCCGGCCGTGGACGCGCTCCTGGCGACGCGCCGCCGGCAACACGAGAACGATCCCGAGGTCTGGGTCGCGCACGTGGCGGTGGCGGACGGCGACTCCATCGGAGACCTGCAGTGCGAAACGGATCGCGTCAGATTTCTCGGACGCGGGCATCACGTACGCGCGCCCGTCTCCATTATCGACGGGCGGCCTCTTTCGAACACCGTCGGTGCCGTCCTCGACCCTGTGATGAGCCTGCGGCGGACGGTGCGTATCCGGCCGGGCACGACCGCGCGCGTGGTGTTCTCCACAATCGTCGCGCCGGCCCGCGACCAGGTGCTGGCGCTGGCGGACAAGTACCGGGATGCGGGCACGTTCGAACGCACGCTGACGCTGGCCTGGACACAGGCGCAGGTACAGCTGAATCATCTGGGGATCGCGCCTGACGAAGCGCATTTGTTCCAGCGGTTGGCCAATGCCGTCCTGTACTCGGATCCTGCGTTGCGGCCGTCCTCCGAGGTGCTGAGCCGCGGCGCGTTCGAGCGCTCTGCGCTGTGGTCACACGGGATTTCAGGCGATCTGCCCATCGTGCTGGTTCGCATCGACGAGGCGGAGGACGTCGGCATCATCAGGCAATTGCTGCGGGCGTATGAATACTGGCGTCTGAAGCAGTTGTCCGTCGACCTGGTCATTCTCAATGAGAAACCGCCGTCGTATGAACAAGAGCTGCAGGGGATCTTGAATGGGCTGGTGCGCGCGCGGCGGCAGGGCATGGCATCGGATCCGAGCGGCATCCACGGGGACATCTTTCTCCTGAGGGGAGACCTGCTGACGGCGCAGGACCGCGCGTTGTTGCAAACGGCGGCCCGCGCGGTGCTGCTCAGCCGGCACGGCTCACTGGCCGAGCAAGTGCTCCGGTCGCAGCGCGCCGAAGCCGCGGCGCCGCCCGTGTCGCGCCCGCGCCGCCCGGGCAACGGGGCGGATGTACCGCTGAACGTCCCCGAGCTCGAACTCTTCAACGGCCTCGGCGGCTTTGCCGACGGCGGCCGGGAATATGTGATCGTCCTCGGGGAAGGGCTGCGCACGCCGGCGCCGTGGGTCAATGTGATTGCGAACCCCACGTTCGGGTTTCTCGTTTCGGAGTCCGGCTCGGGTTATACGTGGGCGCTCAACAGCCATGAGAATCAACTTACGCCCTGGTCAAACGACCAGGTCACCGATCCACCCGGTGAGGCGCTGTACATTCGCGACGAGGACACCGGCGAAGTCTGGAGCCCGACAGCGCTGCCGGTTCGGGATGAATCGTCACCGTATGTGGCGCGGCACGGCCAAGGCTACAGCCGGTTTCAGCATGGCTCGCGCGGGATTTTGACGGACTTGCTGCAGTACGTGCCGGTGCAAGACCCGATCAAGATCTCCCGTCTCGTCCTCGAGAATCGTTCGGGGCGTGCCCGCCGCCTCTCCGTGACCGGATACGCGGAGTGGGTGCTCGGGAATTCGCGCAGTGCGACCGCTCCGTATGTTGTCACCGAAGTGGATGCGCAAACAGGCGCGCTGTGTGCGCGAAGCGCATGGAGCGGCGAGTTCGGCGGACGCGTCGCGTTTGCCGATCTCGGAGGGCGCCAGATGTCTTGGTCGGGCGACCGCACGGCGTTTCTGGGCCGGAATGGCGTGCCCGAGCGGCCGGCGGCACTGGAGCACGGCGGACCGCTGTCCGGGGGGGCGGGCGCGGGTCTCGATCCGTGCGCGGCCCTGCAAACGCAGCTTGAATTGCGTCCCGGCGAGCGCGCCGAAATTGTCTTCTTCCTCGGTCAGGGGGAAAGCCAGAAAGAGGCGCGGGAGTTGATCACTCGTTATCGCGCCGCGGATCTCGACGAGGTCCTGCGAGACGTCACCCGGCGATGGGACGACGTGCTCGGGACCGTCCGGATTGCCACCCCCGAGCGGTCAATGGATATCCTGGTGAACCGCTGGCTGCTCTACCAGACGCTGTCCTCTCGAGTGTGGGGACGCGCGGGATTCTATCAGGCGAGCGGCGCCTATGGCTTCCGCGATCAACTGCAGGATGTGACTGGGCTGGCTGTCGCGACACGCGATGTTGCCCGTCAGCATCTTTTGCGTGCCGCCGCGCGCCAGTTCACGCAGGGCGACGTTCAACACTGGTGGCACCCACCGTCGGGACGCGGAGTGCGCACGCGCATTTCGGACGACCTGCTGTGGCTTCCCTATGCCGTCTTGCAATTCATCGAGGTGGCGGGCGATCACGGCGTGCTCGATGAAATCGTGCCGTTCCTGGAGGGCGACGCGCTCGCGCAGGGGCAGAACGAATCGTACTTCCAACCCCGGGTCTCGGACACGACCGGTACGCTCTTTGAACACTGCGCGCGCGCGCTCGATCGGAGCCTCGCGGTGGGAAGCCATGGGCTCCCGCTGATCGGGACGGGCGATTGGAACGACAGCTTGAACCGCGTCGGGCCGCAGGGCAAGGGAGAGAGCGTGTGGCTGGGGTGGTTTCTGCATACGCTCCTATGGGAGTTTGCCAAGATTGCCGATGCGCGGGGCGAGCACCGGCGCGCGGAGAGCTGGCGGCTGCACGTCAGCGCGCTCAAGGCCGCGCTCGAACGGCACGGATGGGACGGCGAATGGTATCGCCGCGCGTATTTCGACGACGGCACACCGCTGGGCTCCGCCACAAACACGGAGTGCCGGATTGACTCCATTGCGCAATCCTGGGGCGTCATCAGCGGCGCCGCCGAGCCGGGCCGCGGAGCACGCGCGATGGCCGCGGTGGATCAGATCCTCGTGCGGCGTCCGGAGGGGCTGGTGCTGTTGCTCACGCCGCCCTTTAACCGGGCGGCGCACGACCCGGGCTACATCAGCGGGTATGTGCCCGGCATCCGTGAAAACGGCGGGCAATACACGCACGCGGCCGCGTGGACCGTGCTGGCCTTTGCCGCACTGGGCGACGGAGACAAGGCGGCTGAGTTGTTCGGCATGTTGAACCCGATTAATCGGGCCGTCTCGCGCGCGACCGTGCAACGGTACAAAGTGGAGCCCTACGCGGTGGCCGCCGATGTGTATTCCGAGCCCCCGCATGTGGGGCGCGGCGGCTGGACCTGGTATACCGGATCAGCCGCATGGCTCTACCGTGCGGCGACGGAGTGGATGCTGGGCTTTCGCGTGCGCGGAACGACGTTCTCAATCGATCCCTGCATCCCGCGAATCTGGCCGGGGTACTCGATCCGTTTTCGGTATCATTCCGCCATCTACGACGTCCAGGTGGAAAACCCATCCGGCGTGTGCCGGGGTGTCATTCTGGCTGAACTAGATGGCAGGCGCCTGGAGGGTTCGGCAACCATCCCGCTTGCCGACGATGACGTGGAACATCACGTCCGCGTTGTGTTGGGATGAGTTTCAGCAGACCCGCCCGAATGAGCTGCCTTAAACAGGGTAGGGCTTGGGGGGGGATTGCGCGTGAGCACGCCAGAGGAGCGAATTCGGAAGAAGGGCGAAGAGCTGGATGAGCGGGCGAAGAAGGGGCAAGTACAGGGAGGCATATCAATGAAACCAGAAGCTGGAGGGAAGGTTAAGTTTGGAATTTGGGGCCTTATTTGTGGGGCGGTTATCACAATGATCATCGGCTTTGCGTGGGGTGGTTGGACAACCGGGGGCACTGGCCGACAGAGAACCGAAGAGGCGGTCTTGGCGACTCGGGCGGCGATCTGCGTCGCCCAATTCATAAAGGACCCGAACTATAAAGAGAAACTTAAAGAACTAAAGGCGTTAGATTCCTATGAGAGAAGTGCCTTCATTGAAAAAGGGGGCTGGGACAAAATGCCCGGGGAACAAAAGCCAAGCTTTGATGTAAGCCGAGCCTGCGCCGACGGGCTTGAATATCTTACGAAATAGGCTAGTAGGATAATCACGGTCTAGGCAAGGGCAAGCGGGGTGCCGATGGACATTCAGCAGATCCTGACGAGACTCCCTCAGCGTTATCCATTCTTGCTCGTTGATCGCATCTTGGAGATCATACCGGGCGAACGCATCGTCGGGTTCAAGAACGTCGCAATCGACGAGCCGTTCTTCGCGGGTCACTTCCCTGGGAATCCGGTGATGCCCGGGGGCCTCGTCGTCGAGGCGATGGTTCAAGTTGCGGCGATCCTCGTGTCATTTCGCCCCGACATCGAGGACCGTCTGATCTACCTTGCGAATCTCGAACGTGTACGGTTTCGCCGAGCGGTGCGCCCCGGTGACCGGCTCATCACGACCGTGGTTGCACTGAGGGGAAAGGGTCCGTTCGGAAAGGCGCAAGTGACCGCCACGGTGGAGGGCATGGTCGTGGCCGAGGGGATCGTGACCTACGGGTTGGTTACGGTCGATAGGGCGACACCCGCCAATCGGTAGTCTCTTGTCTGGCTAAACCACCGGCGAGACCTCTATTGCCTCCGGATCCTTCGGCGCAACGGCCGTCTTTCGTAATTCGACGTGAAGCTTCCCCAACGCGAGCTCTTCCATCGCGATGAGCACAGGATTGCGCATGGTTGTCTCGATGGCGGGCAGATCTCCCGCAATCAACTGCTGTGCCCGAGCGGCCACGACATTCACGAGGGCGTAGGGCGATGAAACCTTCGCCAGGAGTTCCTCAAGCGGGCGTGTGCGCATTTTAGCCGACCGACCCCTCCATTTCCATCTGGATCAGACGGTTCAACTCCACGCTGTACTCCATCGGCAGTTCCCTGGAGATCGGCTCGATGAAACCGCGGACGATCAAGCTCATTGCCTCGTCCTGGTTGATCCCGCGGCTCATCAGGTAGAATAGCTGCTCGCTAGACACCTTCGAGACGGTCGCCTCGTGGGTTACTTCCACGTCGTCCTCGTCGATCTCCATCGTCGGATAGGTGTCCGACCGGGACTGGTCGTCGAGGATCAGCGCGTCGCAGCGCACCGCGCACTTGCTGCCCTTGGCGCCCGGATGGATCTTGACGAGTCCCCGGTACCCGGCTCGGCCGCCGGATTTGCTGATCGACTTACTGACAATGGACGACTGCGTGTGCGGCGCCGCGTGGATCACCTTCGCGCCGGGGTCCTGGTGTTGCCCGGCGCCGGCGAAGGCGATCGAGAGAATCTCGGCCTTCGCCCCGGGCTCCACCATATAGACACTCGGGTACTTCATGGTCAGCTTGCTCCCGAGGTTGCCGTCCACCCACTCCATCGTCGCATCACGGTACGCGACCGCCCGCTTCGTGACGAGATTGTAGACGTTCTTGGACCAGTTCTGAATCGTCGTGTAGCGGACCCGGGCGCCCTCCTTGACGATAATCTCGACGACCGCGCTGTGCAGCGAGTCGCTCGAGTAGGTCGGGGCGGTGCACCCCTCCACGTAGTGGAGGTAGGAGCCTCGTTCCGCGATGATCAAGGTCCGCTCGAACTGGCCCATGTTCTGCGC